>QEXX01000108.1 GCA_003130835.1 Anaerolineae bacterium
GCCTCCATCGCTCCGTTGACGTTTTGGCGTTTCTTTGGTATGATGCGAGCTATAATTTCTTCGGTATCTAGATATATTGAGGCATAGAAAGGAGTAGCTTATCAGCGCGGTCAATTATCGAGTAAACGAAGCCATCAAAGTCCCTCAAGTCCGCTTGATCGGCCCTCAGGGCGAAAATATCGGAGTTGTCTCTATCGAAGAGGCGAACCGCATCGCCCGTGAAGCGGATTTAGACCTGGTGGAAGTGGCACCGAATGCTGACCCACCGGTCTGTCGGGTGATGGATTTCGGGAAATTTATCTACGAACGGACGAAGAAAGAACGCGAAGCTCGCAAAGCACAAACAAAAATTGAAATCAAGGAAATCCGCTTGCGCCCCAAGACCAACGAACACCACCGTGCTCTCAAAGTCAGAGATGCCCGCCGTTGGCTTGAAGATGGGATGAAAGTCAAGGTGCGCATTCGCTTTCGAGGGCGGGAGATTACCTACCCGGAAATTGCCCTTGAAGACCTCAAGGCGGTAGCAGAAGATTTATCCGATATCGCTGTGGTGGAGCAAGCTCCAGCTTTAGAAGGCCGAACCATGTTGATGGTGTTGGCGCCCGGTAAGCAAGCGAAAAAGAAGGATAAAGAGAAAGAGAAGGAAAAAGAAGCCGTTACGCGCTGATCGGAAACCTGCTGCTCGAAAAGAGATTAACCCGCCCGCGCCCAATTGGCGCGCGGTGTTTTCTGTGAAAGGAGATAGACTGTGCCACGAAAAATGCCTGAAGGTAAATACAAATTGAAAACCCACAAAGCGACTTCCAAACGCTTTCGCCTGACGGGGACGGGGATGCTCGTGCGCACCAAAGGTGGAAAAAGCCACTTGCGCCGCCGCACCTCCAAACGCACCAAGCGCCTGTTCCAGGAAATGCTCCCGGTGCGGGGACGAGGCATCATCAAGCGCGTTCATCGTCTGGCCCCCAATTTGAAATAGAACCAAAGAGTTTTGGTTTCTAATCTATTTTAGATCGCCAACCGCTGGGTGCATGCAACAGGTGAGAGCTGCTCACCGGCGCCCAGGGGAAGGCAGGAGAGTGTACCATGAGAGTAAAGACCGGACCTTATCGCAGGCAGCACCACAAAAAGGTGCTCAAGATGACCAAGGGCCAATTTGGCACCCGTTCGAGACTTTTCCGTCGCGCCAACGAAGCCATGTTGAAAAGCCTTTGGTATGCCTATCGCGATCGCCGCACCCGCAAACGCGATCTGCGCCGTTTGTGGATCGCGCGCATCAACGCTGCGGCACGGGCAAACGGCACCACCTACAGCCGCCTGATTGATGCGATGAAGAAGGCCAACATCGCCATAAATCGCAAGATGCTGGCGGAATTGGCAGTGCGTCAGCCACAAGTTTTTGCAGCGGTGGTTGCGGCGACAAAGTCTGCGTAGGCAAGGATAACCTTCGGTCGAAACGGGGCGAACAAAATCGCCTCGTTTTTTTCTTTCCTGCGTAAAGTATAATGAGACTGTTTGAACCGGAGGTTATGATGAAAGCAAATCCGAATCGAAACATTCAGCCCGCTCCGAATAGCGGTTTCTTTAGCGATCTATCGACACGCATTAAGTTGATTCTACGCTTGCTGGCTGATGGGCGTGTCAATCCTTTGATTAAGATCTTGCCCATCGCTTCATTGGTTTACTTAATCGTCCCCGATCTAGCGCCAGGCCCGCTGGATGATGCCTTGATCATCTGGTTAGGCGCTTATCTGTTTGTTGAATTGTGTCCCCCCGAGGTGGTTGAAGAGCATTTGAAAAAGATTCGGTCTTCGGTAGTAAACCAACTTTACGAAGAACGAAAGACAGAGTTTCGGCCTGAAGATATCGAAGATGCGGAATACTGGGAGGAACCAAAATCATGAGATGGGGAGATCACCGTTTCCTGTGGTTGCTTTGGATTGTGCTCTTGATCGCATGTCAACCGAGCACGCCGCCGATAGCGCCAACCCCGCTTGCTCAAGCAGAGCCGAGCGCTGCACAGCCGAGCATCACCGCTATCCCGACTAGCTCTAGTGAGCTGGATGTGCCCGTAGTTGGTGACGGAAATGAATCCGCCTATCCCGAACCGATCGCCTCAAAAGAGGCTGAACTTGTTGTGCAAACCTTCCCAGACCCCAATGCTTACCGATGGGTGGAAGTAGTGAACGGATTAAGGTCGCCGGTGGGACTTGGGGCAGCGCAAGACGGATCAGGAAGACTGTTCATCCTTGAACAAGAAGGGAGGGTACGCGTTTGGCAAGGCGGTCAATTGGCTCCCGAGCCATTCTTGGACCTTCGCGATCGGGTGGGCAGTCAGGGCAGCGAACAAGGTTTGCTGGGTATTGCATTTCACCCGCGCTATCGGGAAAACGGAACTTTTTACGTGAATTACACCGACCGCAAGGGGGATACGGTTATTGCCCGCTTTCAAGCCGATTCACCCTCATCGAATACGGTCAGTGCGGCAAGCGAGCAAATCCTCTTGCGGGTGGCGCAGCCGTATGCCAATCACAATGGCGGCGCAACGGTTTTCGGGCTGGATGGCTATCTCTACCTTGGGTTGGGAGATGGTGGCTCAGCCGGCGATCCGCAAAACAATGCCCAATCGTTGAACACCCATTTAGGCAAAATCTTACGCTTGGATGTTGATGGTGGTTCTCCCTATGCGATCCCGCCAAGCAATCCTTTCATCCAAGGCGGTGGCTTAGCGGAAATCTGGGCGTATGGCTTGCGCAATCCCTGGCGGTTTGCCTTCGATCGCAAAACTGGTGACCTTTATATCGGCGATGTAGGGCAAAACAAGTGGGAAGAAATTAATTACCTGCCTGCCAATGTAAGTGGCGATCTCAACTTTGGCTGGAAATATTTTGAGGGGACGCACCCTTATGAAGGGACTCCTGCGGCTGGTTTGACTCTCATTCCACCGATTTATGAATACGGACATGATCAAGGCTGTTCGGTGACCGGCGGTGTCGTTTACCGCGGAACCCGGTTGCCTGAATGGGAGGGGATTTATCTCTTTGGCGACTACTGCGCTGGCTGGGTGGATGGTCTGCGCCGTCTGCCGGATGGCACTTGGTCCTATCAGCGCCTGTTCAACGGCTTAGGACGCATCGCCTCCTTTGGGGAAGATGAGCAGGGTGAAGTCTATGTGATCGATCATGGGGGCACGATTTATCGCTTAGAACGCCGATGAAAAAGTCCCTTAGACGTTGGGTTTGGCTGAGCTGTCTTGTGGCCGTTACCCTGTTAACGGCCTGTTCGTTGCGTACCACTCGGCCGCCCACAGCCACGCCTCAACCACCCAGTGAGACCAAGCTTGTAGCAACCAGCCCGATTCTCGAGCCAACTGCCACGCCCACGGCTCTGCCGCCAACTGAGCCGCTACAACCAACGCCGACCTCTACGGAAGAAACTCCCCTGCGCTTTGCGGTCATCGGTGACTATGGCTCAGGCAACGAGGATGCTCGCCAAGTGGCAGAGCTGGTCAAATCCTGGCAGCCCGAATTTATTCTCACGACAGGCGATAATAATTATCCGGATGGGTCACGCCAGACCATCGATCATCGCATCGGGCAGTTTTACCACGAGTATATCTATCCCTATCGCGGCAGCTATGGCGAGGGCGCCGCTCAAAATCGCTTTTTTCCAACCCTGGGCAACCACGACTGGATGAGTGAAGCTGCTCAGCCCTATTTTGATTATTTTGAGTTACCTAACAATGAGCGCTATTACGACTTCACTTGGGGAGCAGGGCATTTCTTTGCCTTGGACAGCGACTCGAATGAACCGCATGGCGTTGGGCGCAGTTCGCGCCAAGCCCAGTGGTTACAGGAGCGATTGCTTGCATCCACTCTGCCGTGGCAAATCGTCTTCATGCATCACCCGCCATATTCGTCGGGAACACGCGGCCCGGTGGAGTGGATGCGCTGGCCTTTTCGTCAATGGGGGGTGGATGCGGTTCTGTGCGGACACGATCACTATTACGAACGCTTAGTGGTAGATGGCTTGGTCTATTTGATCAATGGCGCCGGTGGGGGTGGATTATATGCTTTTGGCGAAACGGCAGAGGGCAGTCAGAAACGATACAATGGCGCCTATGGGGCAATTCTGGCGACCATGGACAGTCAGCGGTTGATCTTCGAATTCTACGCCGTAGGGGGGGTGCTTATTGATCGGTATGAATTGGTTAAGTAGGCTGAGTGAAAGGCTGGCGCATGGCAGCGAGGCTCTCTTTCGGATCGGGAAGATGCTTGTTGCTCAACTCATGGACACCTAAGTGAGTTGCATAGGGAGCTGCCGCAGTGTATCCAAACCCACTGGGCAAAGCTTGTCGGAAATTGCTTGGATATTCTCGGTACTGGCTCAACCCCCCTTCGATTCCTCTAATGGGTAATCGATGAGGACATCTGCTATGGGGCTAAGTTGCAGAGCGCCTTTCCGCCTAGGACAGGAAGCGGTTGGCATCTTCACTGGGTGAGCGGGGCTTTTGTCTGGCATCCAGAGCGGCGCGGATTTCTTCGTATTGCTGGCGGGTGAGCGGATAGAACCACGCCACGATGATGGCTGCCAGGACTAACAAGGCGCTGAAGGGCCCGGTCATCCAACGGATCGCGGTGAGGGCAGAAGGGTTTTGCTGCCAAACAGTTACGCCTTCGGGCGGCGCTTGATAACCAAATAGGTTTAACGCTTGTAAGGCGAGAAAGCCGGCGAAGGCACCGCTGAGTTTACGGAAGAGGGTGATGGCGCCGAAATAGAGCCCTTCATTACGCTCACCACTCTGATACTCATCCCAATCGACTGCATCCGGGAGCATGGATTCGGGCAATATGCTGGCGGTTGCCACGCTCAAGCCGGCTAAGGCCGAGAGGATGAGCATTAGGGAAACCTGACCGGGTTTGACGAACATTAGCATGCTGAGAACAATGATCCAGAAGACCATACCAATGATGTACGTTTTTTTCTTGCCCAAGCGAGCCGACAAAGTTGTCCAGAGTGGAATTGAAACTAAGGAGACGATCATCAAACCGCCCATCGCCAGCGACTCGAGAGCAAAATCTTGACCGAATAAGGGACGGCTGATCAACGAATCACCCTCACCCACCCAATAAACTGCGAAAAAGGGCAGCATACGGGTAACCAAGTCGAAAGCAATCCATGTCAAAGAATAGAAACCGGTGACGTAGAGAAAGGGTTGATTGCGCAGGATAACCGCCCACATCTTGCGCAGATCGATTTTTTCGGGTTCATCCAAGGCAGTTTTGGTCTCTTTGATCAACAGAGGAATCACCAGAAAGGGGATTGTTGCCAGTCCCCCGAACAGGGCGGCAACCAGTAGGTAACCTTGTTGTGAAGATGCGCCACTGCGAACCACTTCATCCACAATAGTTGGTGCAGCGACCGCCGTAACCAGGGTGGCTAGCAGATTGAACAGCACGCGAAAACCGGAAAGCGAGGTGCGTTCATCGTAGTCGCGACTGATGTCGGGTACCAACGCTAAATAAGGCACGTTGACTAAAGTGTGTAAGGTATCCGTGATCATGAAGGCAAGTGTGACATAGATCATTTTCAGGGCTTGGCTATCGGTTGGTGGTACCCACCAGAGCAAGAGGAACCCCAACCCAAAGGGAATGGCAAAGAGTAGAAGGAAGGGTCTGCGCCTTCCCCAGCGCGATCGTACGCGGTCATTGATGGCACCTACAAGAGGGTCGTTTATGGCATCCCAAGCAGTACCGATCAGGGCGGAGAAACTGGCGAGGCCGGGGTTCAAGCGCACAACATCGGTGAGGAAGATAGTGTAGAGCAATGCCCGAATCGTGGTAAAGCTGGAAAGCGACCAATCGCCACTGCCATAGATTACCTTTTGCCATAAGGTTAGTTTATGGGAAGCTGTTCGGTTGGTCATGTTAGCTCCTTGTGGATTTGGGGGACGCAGGGCTGATCGACAATTGAAAAACAAAAGTCGCTGAGGATGGTGGTAGAGAGCCGGCAATAGGGAGCGCCGGTGAGGACCTGTAGCTCGGATTTAAAGCCAAGTCACCATCGAGCATTGCTTAGATTATACCCCTAAAGGGGAAGAAAAACTCTTTGTAAGATTAATATTAGATTAATTGTTTAACAATTAATTGTAATACTGTAGTATAATTAATTTTAGACAGATGGACGGCTACAATGACTATTATTCCTTGCAAACGTGTTGGATTGATATACAATCGGTTGGCAAACAATTCCAATCGAAAGGAACGATTATGATGAAAAAGATCCAACGACCTCCAACTTTAGCTGTCTTTGCTGCTGAAAGCATAAAAGATGCTATTCTCGAAGGGCAAATGTTGCCAGGGGAACCTTTGCATGAGATTGAATTGAGCGAAAAATTGAATATTTCACGTGGTACAGTACGCGAGGCGCTTCGCCTGCTCAGCCAAGAAGGATTAGTAGAAGTAATACCCTATCGGGGGGCATTTGTAGCGCGTTTGACCCCGCAAATGGTAGAGGAAATCTATACCCTCCGTGCTCTGCTGGAGCCCTACGCGGTGCGTCTCTGTATGGAGAAAAGAACATTCGATGAGGAAACGTTGCGCCAAATGGCTTGGCTGGTCAAACGTATGGGGGAAATGGAGCGAGCAGGAAATTATTCCGAAACAATCAAAGCGGATATGAAATTTCATCAGATTATCAGCGAACGGTGTGGACATCGCTTACTGACCGAGGTGTTAAAAAACCTGCAAGCGATGACGCTTATGTTTATTCTTTCGACCAAGTTATACCAGTCTGACATGATCAGCGATGAAGTGACCCACCAAGCGATTTACGAGGGGATTTTAAGCGGTGATCCATTGACTACTGAGGAGATCGTGCGAAAACACATTACCGATGCGGGCATCTCCTTGCTGAATAGGATGCAGAGCGAGGTCAGCGACGAAAGCAGAGAACAAATAGGGCAATTACAGAAAGAACACTCTACATAAATCAGGAGGTCCCTTTGGTTACTCCATTTGAAGAAAGGATTCTTGCAGAACGTCGCCGAATGAGCGAACCTCTCGAGTCGCTTCAGAAGCGTGTTCAGGATTTCTCTCAAGGCGATAAAAGCAAACAAATCTTACTAGATACTCTTCGTTATGAATCTACCGGGCATCTTGATTTTTCTCTATTCCCTTGCCCTCCCGTGATAGACCACGGAGAAGGGGCAATCCTTTATGATGTGGATGGCAAAGCCTATATTGATCTTCATGCTGGCTTTACGGTCAATGTTTTAGGGTATGCCCAGAAAGAAATCAATGAAGCCATCAAAGCGCAGATGGATAAGGTGATCCAATTTGCCGAATTGCCCATGCAACCGAGAGCGGAGCTTGCCCGTTTGTTGGTGGAGCATACGAATGGAGACTTCGAGAAAAAAGTGATGTGGGCAGTGACCGGCGGTGAAGCGGTTGAGATTGCGATGAAACTAGCGCGGTGGTACACAGGCAAGCCGTTGATCATCACCCATTGGGGAGATTATCATGGCCGCACGGCTGGGGCAATGGGTTTGACCAGCAAAGCTTTTATGATGGCTTACAGCTATCCGATTCCCCCCATGGATACGGCTGTTGTGAAAATCCCCTTCCCGTATTGTTATCGCTGTCCCTTTGGGAAGGAGTATCCCAGTTGTGATTTGTTTTGCGCTGATCAGTTTGAAAAAATGTTTGAGAGCAAGGAAACCTGGCTCAATAACCCCAAAGCCAAAGTGGTGAATGTGGCGGGCATGTTGATTGAGCCGTTCCAAAGCTCGGCTGGTTATCTCATCGCGCCTTTGCCCTATCTCAAACGGATGAAGGAAATCGCTGAAAAGTATGATTTTGTTTTTATTAGCGACGAAGTACAAAACGGTATGGGGAGAACGGGCAAATTATGGGCTATCGAGCACGCAGGGGTGACTCCCGACCTGATTGCGGCTGCCAAGTCACTGGCCAATGGTTTGCCACTTTCGGTGGTGATCGGGCGCAAGGAGATCATGGACTCTTGGGGGCCCGGTGCGCACTCTTCGACCTTCACGGCTTACCCGGCAGCTTGCGCCGGTGGAGTTAAATTATTCGAGATCTTTGATCGTGACCGTGTTCTCGAAAACGCTGCTGAGAAAGGGGCTTACTTTTTGGAAGGGTTAAACGAGTTACAAAATCGTCATCCTTCAGTGGGACATATCAACGGTTTAGGGTTGTATTTGAGTTTGGAACTGGTTAAGGACAGGCGTACCAAAGAGCCAGCAGCAAAAGCAGCAGCGTGGGCATTGCAACGATTGCTTGAGGAAGGCGTGATCTGTATCTATTCGGGTTATTACTACAATCGCCTTTGTTTTGCTCCACCTTTGGTAATCGGAAAGGAAGAAATCAACCAAGCTTTGCAGATCCTCGATCGCGTGCTCGTTGAAACGGAGAAGAAGTTTGACATTCAGTTTTCTTGAGGAGGTGAGCATGCTGAGATTAGGTTAGTGTCCATCAAGCAAAGAGGAAAAATCCTAATACTTGTAACAATTTTTAGGAGGTACTCATGACACCCAAGCGATCAATAAGCCGCCGTGATTTTCTGAAACTTTCTAGCCTAGTGGCAGGTAGCGCAGCGCTAGCTGCTTGTGCACCACAAGCAACGGAAGTTGCTCCATCACCTCAACAGCCATCAGCAACCGAAGCTCCAGCCCAACAGCCGCAAGCTCCAGCGGTTTCCAAGCCAATTGAAATCATCCATTGGTCATGGTTGGCGGCTTCAGATGGTGAAGTGTGGCAAAAGATGATCGATAGCTTCAATGAAGCTCACAAGGATAAGAACATCCAAATCAAGATGGAATTGGTGCCCGAAGAGCAATATGTAACCAAAGTGGTTGCCGCTGCTGCTACCGGCCAAGCGCCGGATTTCGGTTGGGGCACGGCTGGCTTGCGCGCCAAGATGATTAAGGATGGAGTGATTGTCCCAATCGATGACTATGTCGGTAATGTAGGTCTAGATCTTTCCGATTTCACCGAAGCCTCAATAAAAGCTTCGCGTTACCCAACATTTGACAACAAGCTGTTCATGGTACCGATGGATGCCATGAGCTTGCAGATGGAAGTCAATTTGGATCACGTTTCCGAAGCGGGTTTGAGCATCGAGAACTACCCAAAGACCAATGAGGAATTGTTGGACTGGGCGAAGAAAATGACCAAACTGGAAGGGGATAAAGTCGTTCGCTCGGGCATTATGATGACCGGCTCGGGTGTGCAACCCACGGTAACCTGGGGCATTGTGGCTGCCCAGATGGGCTTCCGACGCGCTAGCGATGACCTTAAAACGGCTTGTATTAACCCTGATGCCGGTATCCGAGCGATGGAATGGGTGTTAGATTTGTTTGACAAACATAAAGTCTCGACCCGCGATGTCACCGACCGCTATAAAGCCTTTGGCACCGGTGAAGGCTCCATGTTCTGGACCGGTCCATGGACATTAAACGGTTATGTCCAGCAGGGATTGAATTTCGCCACTGTACCCTTCCCAAACATCGGCGGCGAACACCGAACGTACTTCGAGTTGGGCGGTTTAGAGATGTACGTCCAGAAGGATGCAGGGCGATACGAAGCAACGCTTTATGCAATCAAGTGGCTCTCAGACAACAGCTTCCTGTGGACGACTGTGGGGCGCGGCGCAGCAGTGCGTAAGTCGATTTTGAACCGCGAAGATTATAAGACGGCTGGTCATCCGTGGAGCGTGCGCGGCGCCTTCATTGAGGGGATGGACTTTGCCACTGAGGGCGAAATTCCGGTGATAGAAGCCCCAGACTTTACTATCTACTCTGGCGGGAATTTCCTAGCGAAGACCCTTGAAACGGTTTGGACACGCGAAAAGACGCCTGAGCAGGCAATGGAAGAGATCAAACAACGTTGGCAAGAGAACTTGGATAAGGGTTAAGGTTGATTCGAGTCAAGATGTGGATAGGGTGTGCTTCCTATCCACATCTTTCCTAAGGGATACCATGAGTGTATCAGCGTCATCTTCTCTCTCGAAATCGAATTTGCTTAAGCGCTTGCGGCACATGAATTGGCAAGGTGAGCGCATCGACTGGGCTGGCTACGTGTTTGTCTTGCCGTTCTTTGTGCCTTTCTTGACTTTTACCGTTGTGGCGATTTTATTCGGGGCCTACATTGCGTTTACCAACTGGAGCATTATGGGGTCGCCAGAATGGGTGGGGTTAGAGAATTTCACTGAGGCCTTCAAAGATCCTTGGGTGCGCAAGGCTTTTGTCAATATCTTGCGGTATGGTTTGATCATCGTGCCGGGCGTCACGTTCTTCGGTTTGCTTTTTGCGTTATACGTCAATCAACGCTGGCCGTTATCGACGTTTGCTCGGACAGCCTTTTATTCTCCAAATGTCGTCTCGGCGACTGTAATTGGTTTGGTTTGGGTGTGGATCCTCGATACGCAATTTGGCTTGGTTAACAACTATTTGAATAGATTAGGCATACCCAATATCCCTTGGTTGACCAGCACCCAATGGTCGCTGATTGGAGTAAGTATCGCTTCGATTTGGTGGGATTTAGGGTTTAGTTTTGTTCTATTTTTAGCAGCCCTGCAAGAAATTCCTGCGGATCTGAAAGAGGCGGCGGCGATTGATGGCGCTAATCGGTGGCAAACCTTTTGGCATGTTACCCTGCCTCAAATCCGCCCAGCTTTAAGTATGATTGTTACTTTGCAATTAATTGCGACACTGCGCATTTTCAGCCAGGTATATATGATGACCAATGGCGGCCCGGCTGGATCTTCGGTGTCTGTCATTCATTACATTTACACTGAGGGTATTGTTCGTTTTCGCTTAGGCTATACAGCAGCCGTTTCTCTCATGCTATTTTTTGTCATCCTAGTGGTGACGTTAATTCAACAACGTCTAATCCGTGAGCGAGATTGAAATGAGCGCAACAGAGGCTTATCGGCGCATTCAGGTTTTTCTAAAGAGATATAATCTGCCAGTAGCTGATATTCCGCTCTGGATCGCGGGTATGATTGTGGCAGTGTTGTGGATTGCTCCGTTTGTTTGGATGGTTAGCACCTCCCTGAAGCCGCCCAAAGAAGTCATGACCAAGGAAATCCAATGGATTCCTCGCACTGTGGTGCTGGATAATTATCAAAAGGTTTTTGAATACCCCGTGTTACGATGGGGATTGAATAGTCTAATTGTAGCGGGGACGGCTACTTTCTTTGGTGTCTTATTTGGCGCAATGGCGGGATATGCGCTAGCGCGTCTGCATTTTCCGGGCAATCGATGGTTATTTGCCATTCTGATTGCTTCCCTAATGATACCAACCGAAATGACGATCGTTCCGATGTTTGTCGGGTTTCTCAAAGCCGGATTGGCAAACACTTATTTTGCTTTGATCGTTCCAGCTATTCCCAACGTGTTTAGCGTTTATATTTTTCGACAATTTTTTCTCGGTTTGCCCGATGAACTAGAGGATGCTGCTGCCATTGATGGTGCAAACCGTTTTCAAATCTTTTGGCGCATTGCCTTGCCATTAGCGCGGGCACCTCTGCTGGCAGCCACAATTCTTCTTTTTACAACCAACTGGAATGCTTTCCTGTGGCCTCTCTTAATTGTCTTTGAGGAAGGCATGAAAACAATGCCGGTGGGGATTGCTGCCTTTACGCCCGTTGTTGGCACGCATACCCAACTTGAAGGGTTCGGAATCGCAATGGCTGGTGTGACGCTACTTAGTTTACCGAGCTTGTTGATCTTTTTCCTCTTGCAACGCTATTTCATTGAAGGTATTTCGCGCACGGGGATAAAGGGATGAGTCCATACGATTTACCGAATGCTCTCTTCATTGATGGCAAATGGCAACCAAGCATCAGTGGGGAAACCTTTGATACTTTCAATCCTGCTACAGAGGAGGTATTGGCGAAAGTCCCTCGCGCCAATGCGCAAGATGTGCATCTCGCCGTTCAGGCAGCCCACAGGGCGTTTTATGGTGAATGGAGGCAGGTGACCCCAGCCGAACGTGGAAAATTGCTTTATCGGCTTGCACAGACGATTCAAACGAATCGGGAGGAATTAGCCAAATTAGAGACTCTCGATAATGGCAAACCCCTTCGAGAAGCTCTTGGAGATATCGATGGTGTGGTACAGACGATTGAGTATAACGCAGGTGCAGCCGATAAGTTACAGGGAGATACCATTCCTTTAGGGTATGAGGTGGTTGATTTTACCTGGTTAGAGCCTTTAGGGGTTACGGCTCACATTGTGCCTTGGAATTTCCCCTTGGGGATTGCTGTGCGCTCGGTGGCACCCGCTTTGGCGGCTGGATGCACGGTCGTGCTAAAACCGGCTGAAGAAACTCCCCTATCGGCATTGCGTTTAGCGAGTTTGGCTCAAGAAGTAGGTTTCCCAGATGGGGTTTTGAATGTGGTAACGGGCTTTGGCGAGGAAGCAGGGGCTCCATTGGTGCGTCATCCATGGGTTCGCGGAGTCACATTCACCGGCTCTGCTGAGACAGGACGAAAGATCATTGCACAATCTGCGGAATCGCTTAAGTCTCTGGTCTTGGAGCTTGGCGGCAAGAATGCATTGATTGTTTTTGAAGATGCCGACCTCGATCGTGCCGTTGAGGATGCCATTGAAGCTGTGTTTGGAAATTGTGGGCAGGTGTGTTCGGCTGCCTCGCGCTTGCTGCTGCAGCGCCAAATTTACCAAGAGTTCCAGCGTCGTTTTTCGGAACGGGTCTTGCAGTTAAGCGTTGCCCCAGGTCTAGAAAATGGTGATTTAGGCCCCCTCGTGTCTAGGGAGCAACTTGAGCGGGCATTCTCGTACATTAGGAGTGGGCTTGAAGAAGGGGCTAGCTTGACCCTTGGTGGAAAACGACCGGAAAATCTCAGTCGCGGCTATTTTCTCCAGCCAACCATTTTTGAAAAGGTTCATCCGAAAATGCGCATTGCTCAGGAAGAAATTTTTGCTCCTGTTGTGGTTGTTTTATCGTTTGAACATGACGATGAGGCTTTGCAAATTGCAAATGATGTTCCTTACGGACTGACAGCAGGCATTTATACTCGCGACATCCGCCGCGCTTTGACTTCTGCTCAGTGGCTCGAAAGCGGCTCTGTGTGGATTAACGGTTGGTATCTTGGCGGGGTTCAGGCCCCAACCGGTGGAGTAAAGGCTTCGGGCTTTGGGCGCGAGCGTGGTTTGCCAGGAATTCACAACTATCTTCAAATTAAGAATGTTGCTATCAAGTTATAACGCTTCATTTAGGAGTTTTCAACATGACTGTAATAAAGGATGTGTCACATCATCTTCTCTACAAGGATCCAGAAGGAAAACATTGTAATAATCAAGTGGTCATCAAGCAACTGCAGGATGGACAGGTGATGGCGGTCTTTAGCGAGGAGCGCTTCCCTTTTCATCATGACACCGGTCAGACTGTGTTAATGCGCTCGTTCGATGGCGGAATTACCTGGGATGCCCATACTCGTCAAGTGGTTGTGCCTTGGACAGAAACAACCGGCAATTGGGATTGCGGTCTGTATGAGATGCCAGATGGAACCCTGATTGTCAATTTCACCCTGTGCGCCTTTTTCAAGCGCGGGATAAAGCCAGAACAGCCATCTTGGAGTTCCGAACCTTTGACAGAAGAATGGGGGGATTGGACTTGGGCGTATCGCTTACGGCGGTGGATTGGCACGTTTGTTGTTAAGTCCAAAGACCGAGGGAAGACATGGTCGCCGATGATTCCGGTTAATGTCGTGCCGCTAACCCACGCCGGTACCCGTTTAGGTTGTTGGGGATTGCCGAACGGTTCTTTGTTGATGGGCGTTTATGGGCGCATTCGTGGCTATGAGGAAGAAGGCGAACATGAAACGACCCGATCAGCGTTGATTCGCTCGGATGACGGCGGTGACAATTGGGAATATTATTCAACGTTAGCTTATGACCCAGCCAGCATCATTGACTATGAAGAACCAGCTCTATTGCAACTCAAAGACGGGCGATTGGTTTGCTTTTTGCGCACCCATGTAAACCCCAGCGGCGACGCCAAGAATTTGGCTTATGTGGTTTCGGAAGATGATGGCTTTTCTTGGACGCTTCCGAAGTGGACCAACCTCTGGGGATATCCGGCTGAATTAATCCAACTACAGGATGGACGTTACCTAATGGTTTATGGCTATCGGCGTCCTCCTTATGGGGTGCGAGGGGTGATTTCCGAAGATGGATTGACCTGGGATGTCAAGAATGAGTTTATCATTCGAGAAGGGGGGGTTCCCGGCCGTCATGCAGTCGATCAACCTGCTTCGACCATGATGGATCCAGCCAGCGGACGGATGAGAGCCGGAACGGTGAATTGGAATCATCCCGGTCTATACCAGCATATCGGTTATCCAAGTGTCGTGCAGCTCACAGATGGCACGATCTTGGTGGCATATCATGAATGGAGTGAGGACGAGCAACCCATACAATATGTGCTCTGCACCCGCTTTCGTTTAGTAGATTAATCTCGAAAAGCATGGAGACGGTTAGACACCAAATCCTTTATAAAGATTCGTTTGCCTACTGCGCTCATCCGCACTTGGTGAGCTTACGCAAAGATTGGTGGGTTTTGGTGTTTAATCGCGCCCCGCGGCGAGCTTATGTGTTGCATCCTCCTCATGACCCGCATTATTACAATCTGATCATGTTCTCATCCGATCAGGGGGAAACCTGGTCAGAACCCCAAGTTGTGCCAGACTACGATTGGTATGGGGTAGAGTGTGCTGGCTTGACAGTTCTTAACGATAGCCGTCTAATGCTGAACCAGTGGCGATTTCACTGGTTGCCTCTCAACCAGGCGCGTCACCAGCCCGATTCAGAGACCTTTTTGTTTCCTGAACAGTGGTGTCCCCAAATGAAGACTGACCCGGAACTTGGTAGCCTAACTGGTTATCCGGCTGACCTGGAACGACAGATCACATGGGCTAGAGCAAACGGAGGAACGTTTGTCCATTTCTCTGAAGATGGGGGAAAAACTTGGCAAAACACCCAAAAGATTGAGACATTCCCGTATTCTGGTGGCTATGGAATGCGCGGCGGCTGGCAATTGCCCAATGGAGACATCCTTCTGCCTCTGAGCGATGTACCGCAGTATCAGAGGGTTTATCTGGTTCGTTCACGAGATAACGGCAGCAGTTGGGATAAGCCAACCCCAGTAGCAGAGATAGGTGGACGGTATTTTGAAGAACCAACCATCCTCTGTTTACCCGATGGGAGGCTCTTAATGCTCTTGCGCGAAAACGCTACCCATTTTTTATATCAGACCGCTTCCGACGATGGCGGCTATACCTGGAGCCAGCCTATCCAGACACCGATCTGGGGATATCCAGCCCATCTGCTGCTTTTGCCAGACCAACGACTCTGGTGTGTGTTCGGCTATCGGCGTAAGCCTTTTGGCATTCGTGCGGTCCTTAGCTCAGATAGTGGCAAATCGTGGGAAATTGCGAGTCCCATCCTCCTGCGGGACGACTGTCCCAATGGGGATTTAGGCTACCCAAGCTCTGTCCTTCGCTCAGATGGATCGATTTATACCGTCTATTATGCTCAGGATAGCGATGGGGCAACGTGTATTATGGCAAGTTTAACCTTGCTGACCGATGGGTAATTTGGGTCAGAGGAGTGAAGCATGTCGTCTGTATCGAATGTTTCCAATTCACAATCTGGGAATGTCTTTGGTTCGTTGCGTACTTGGTTTTCGGAAGCCCGCAACACGATTTTGTTTGTGATTGGTTTCTTGCTCTTCTGGGAGGTAGCTGTCATTGTCTTTCGCATTCCACGTTACATTTTACCCTCCCTTTCCAGCATTATTCGTCAGTTTATTCGCAACTTTGACCTAATCTGGGAATATACGCTGGTGACGGGGTATGAAACCTTGGTCGGTTTTTCCATTGCGGTTGCCATTGGTGTGCCGTTAGCGATGATGACGGCCTTTTCGCGGATCTTGCGTCAGACTTTCTATCCTTTTGCGGTGGCATTGGAAATGGTGCCAAAAATTGCTTTCGCACCGCTTTTTGTGACTTGGTTCGGTTTTGGTTTTATCCCCAAGATGATCATTGTCTTCTTGGTTTGCTTTTTCCCGATATTACTGAATGGCATTCTTGGATTTACTTCACTAAGTCAAGAGATGGTTTATTTCAGCCGCTCCACCGGTGCCAGTCAATTGCGCATGTTTTGGAAAATTCGTTTGCCGGCTGCTCTCCCGGAACTATTTGTCGGTTTGAAAGGGGCAGCGGTAAACGCTACCGTTGGCGCCACGATCTCAGAATGGATCGGGGGCGACGCTGGTTTAGGATATTACATTCAGATTGCGACAGGGCAGTTGCGTATGGACTTGGCCTTCGCTATCATCTTCATGCTAACTGCATTAGGCTTGTTGCTCTTTTACGTTGTCCAAATGGTTGAGAAACGGATGATCCCCTGGCATGTCTCGCAGCGTGTCTCTGTATTTGGGAAAAGCGAAGTTTAAATTTCCCGAACGTGAAAGGAGGCTGATGGGAGAAGACGATAAATCTGATTTGACAAAATGATTCCGTTTGATTTCTTCGTTTATTCGTTCGATAAGATAAGGAGAGAGAAAAAATGAAAACAACATCCCGAATTTTCGCGCTGCTGATGGCTTTAGCCTTGCTTGTCTCTTGTGCTCCACCAGCACCAGAAAAGATCGTCGAGACGATTACGGTTGTCGAAACGGTTGTTGTGGAAGGCTCACCGGTTGTTCAGGAAAAAGTGATTACGGCTACCCCGCTTCCACCAAAAGACAAAGTTACCCTGCGCTTGAACTGGTCGTTTTACGGTATCCATGCTGCATTTATCTACGGTGTCGAGAAGGGCATCTATGATAAATACAACATCGATCTGACCGTCAAGCAAGGCAACGGCTCCAGCAATGCAGTGAAGTTAGTAGCTAATAAGGATAGCGACTTTGCTTACGCCTCCAATGGCGCTTTGATCAGTAATATGGTCGGAGGGGCGCCGGTGATTGCTGTGATGTCGGTGGATGCCATGGGCACCGATGCGGTCCTATGTCGTCCCGATTCAGGGATAAAAGAATTCAAAGACTTAAAGGGCAAGACGATCATGACCACCGCTGGTGCCGGTGTCAATGATTATTTCCCTGTGGCGTTAGCCCACGAAGGGATGAGCTTGGATGATGTCAAACTGACCAATGTGGCCGAGGCAGCTCTGGTTACCAGCTATCTACAGAACTTAGCACCTTGTATCCTGGCTGGAATTGACGATAAACCGGCGCAGATTGAACAAGAGGGTGGCGATCCACCGATCATCTTCAATTATGCAGATTATGGTGTCAATCAACCCGGGTATGTGATCGTGGCTCATCA
Source organism: Anaerolineae bacterium (assembly GCA_003130835.1). Taxonomy (GTDB): domain Bacteria; phylum Chloroflexota; class Anaerolineae; order Anaerolineales; family UBA4823; genus NAK19. Next base: position 17,371 of record QEXX01000108.1, read on the forward strand.
AGATACTGTCAACGAGAATCCTGATCTGGTGCAGCGCATGGTTAACGCCACTTTAGAGTCAGTTCAAGCCTGCTTGGATGATCGCGCTGCCTGCGCGAAAGCTCTGGTGGATTACAATTCCCAACTCGCCGATACCGAGACCATGGTGCGCAAGCAGTTGGATGTTTCGTTGGATATTCTCTTCTCGCCAAATAACAAGAACAAGTGCCTTGGTTTGAATGTTCCCGAAGACTGGGCAGGAGTGTTAGAACTGAAGAAGCAATATCAAGGTCTTGAGACCGATATGACCGCAGATATGTTCTATACCAACCAATTCATTCCTTGCGCACAATAACTTTGGAGATATGGTGGCTGCCACGCTTGTTCTGGCGGCCACCCCCCATTCTACGTGGGAGGCAACGTTGAAGGAATTAATTCAAATTAATGGCGTCACAAAAACCTATCGGAGCAAAGCGGGTCCCATTCATGCTTTGGGTCCACTCGATTTAACCATCTGTGAGGGTGAATTTGTTTCGATTGTGGGACCATCGGGTTGCGGAAAGAGTACTTTGCTGCTATTGGTTGGCGGGTTACTAGATTATGAAGCTGGGCAAATATTTATCAATGGAAACCTGGTTAACCAACCTCAAACAGACATCGGGATCGTCTTTCAGACACCAGTTCTCGTTGATTGGCGCGATGTCCTTGGTAATGTGTTGCTTCAAATTGAGATGAGAGGCTTGAGGAGAGAAGATTATCTAGAGAAAGCAAAGAACCTACTGCGTTCGGTTGGTTTGGCTGAATTCGAGAAGCGCTATCCTTTTGAATTGTCTGGTGGCATGCAACAGCGGGCAGCATTTTGCCGCGCCTTGATTCATAATCCACCGTTGGTATTGATGGATGAACCATTAGGTGCTTTGGACGCCATAACCCGCGAACAGTTGCGTGTTGATTTGGAGCAGTTGTGGTTACTCACAAAAAAGACGGTACTTTTTGTTACCCATAGCATCCCTGAATCGGTGCAGCTTTCAGATCGCGTTGTAGTCTTCACACCCCGTCCTGGGCAAATCGCTGAGGTGATCGAAATTGATTTGCCCCGTCCGCGCACTATTGCCGTCCGTGAGAGTGCTGCCTTCCAACAATACGTTCACCAGTTGACCAGCATTTTTATGAACTTTGGCATTTTGCGTGATACAGTAAGCTCACCTCAATCTAATGCAGTTGTCGGTGAATAGTGAGATATGAAAGGAGACCGTGTCATGAACCTATCTTGTGTAAATGGGAAAATTTTGCATGTCGATTTGACAATTGGCAAAACTTGGTTTGAGATGCCCGATGAAGCTTTTTATCGCCAGTACGGTGGTGGCAGTGCTATGGGGGTTTATTACATCCTGCGCGAGATGAAGCCGAAGGTTGATCCCCTCTCGCCGGAAAACATATTGACCTTTTTTGTCGGTGTCCCAACCGGATTGCCAATCTCTGGGCAATCGCGCATGGTAGCCAATGCCAAATCACCTTTGACCGGGGCGATCGGCGATGCTCAATGCGGCGGTTTCTTCCCTGCGGAGATGAAATTTGCCGGCGTAGATGGCATTGTCGTACGTGGCCGTGCTCCTCATCCGGTGTATTTATGGATCCATGATGGCGAAGTGGAAATCCGCGATGCTTCCCATTTATGGGGCAAGACAACTGGTGAAGCGGAGGATCTGCTCAAAGCGGAGCTGGGCGACCCGAAAGTGGAAATTGCGCAGATTGGGCCTGCTGGTGAAAATATGGTGCGCATGGCGGCCATTATGAACATGGTTAACCGCGCCAATGGACGTACCGGCATGGGCGCCGTAATGGGATCAAAGTATCTTAAGGCCATTGTTGTGCGCGGTTCACCCAATCGAGTTAAGCCCGCTCACCCCAAAAAGCTGACTGAACTGTTCCGTGGCGGCACCAAGCGCATTCCAGATACCCCAGCCGTCCAATTCTTGCATATCCACGGCACCACCGGTGATGTGGCTGGTTGTCAAGCGGTTGGTCAATTGCCCACCCGCAACTTCAACGAAGGGCAGTTCGAGGGCTATGAGAGTATCTCGGGTGAATTGATGACCGAAACCATTCTGGTCGAACGCGACACCTGTTATTCCTGCACTGTGCGCTGCAAGCGGGTGGTGGAAACCGAGTTTATGAATCGCAAAGTGTTGCCCCGCTTTGGTGGCCCCGAATATGAGACCATGGCAACGCTCGGTTCCTACTGTGCAGTGGATAACATGCACGCCGTTGCGCTGGGCAATCAATTGTGCAACCAGTATGGCTTGGATACCATCTCCACCGGTGCAACGATTGCCTTTGCCATGGAATGCTATGAAAATGGCTTGATCACCAAAGAGGATACTGGCGGCATCGAGCTGCGTTTTGGCAATGCCGAAGCGATGGTGACTATGGTGGAATTGATCGGCAGGCGCGAGGGCTTTGGCAATGTGCTTGCTGAAGGCTCGGCGCGGGCAGCTAAGATCATCGGCAAAAATGCCGAGGATTATCTGATTACCGTCAAAGGGCAAGAGATGCCGGCGCACATGCCCCAATTCAAACGTAGTTTAGGCTTGATTTATGCCGTCAATCCCTTCGGCGCCGATCACATGTCCTCCGAACATGATCCGTTTTATGAAGATGGAAATGCCGACGAAATGGCGCAGCGCAACATGGCACAATTGGGATTGACGAAACTGCAGCAACCCGGCAGCATCACGGAAGAGAAAGTGCGCATGGCGTACACCACCCAAAAGGTCTTTTCGGCGCTGGATACTTTTGCTTTGTGTAGCTTTGTTTATGGGGTTGGTTGGCAGTTATATAGTCCGCTAGAGACGGTTGAGATGATCAACGCTGCCACTGGCTGGGATATGACGCTCGAAGAGTTCTTGCAGGTTGGCGAACGACGCATCAATCTGATGCGCGCCTTCAACGCACGCGAAGGTTTCACCGCCGAAGATGACAAATTAACCAAGAAGTTCTTCCAACCGCTGAAGGGAACCGGCCCAACCGCTGGTGTGTATTACAAACCCGAAGAATTCAACTTTATGAAGGAAACATATTACCGATTGGCCGGTTGGGATGCGCAGACGGGTAACCCCAGTCGCGAGAAGCTTGCTTCCCTTGGCTTAGAGTGGATTGAGTTATGATCGTTCCCTTAATCCCGTTTGCCAGAAGACAATCGGCAAGGAACGGATTGAGGCAAGTAGAGCAATCGGGTGGATTAAAATCTTCCATTATCCTCAGCCCCTCTCCCAAAGGGAGAGGGGAGTCTATCTTCATCACCCAACTTAGTTTCACAGGAATCAGGGTACAAACCCTGCGCCCTTTGACGAACGGACGAGCAAAACCGCTCCCTCCCCCAACTCCGCTCTGGAAATCGACTCAGGGAGCGATGCTCCTTCCTTTGCTCTCCCCCGAAGGGCAAGGAAGCCTACTCCTGCCTTCAACGCTATACCTGAAGGATGAAAGGGAATATTCTAAAGAAAGATGAGCTTAATTCCAACTGACTTTGACCGCGCCATTCAGGTTGCTGACCAAAAGTTATCCCATTTGGTCACTGCTTATCCTGATCTAACGCCTTCTTTTACAGAAAATGGCAAATGGCGTCTGCAGCAGGCCGGTTGGACGAACTGGTGTGAAGGCTTTTTGGGTGGCGCACTCTGGTTGATGTATCTGCTAACTGGAGAGAATCGCTTTCAGCAATTGGCGCAACACTACAGCCGTTTAATTGAGCCGCGCAAGAACGATCGTACCGTTCACGATCTAGGTTTTTTATTTCGACCCACCTACGGACGCTGGTTTGAATTGGATGGTTCTGCCGAAGCGCGTCAGGTTCTTATCCAAGCTGGCAGAACGCTTGCCGAGCGTTATCAAGCTGTGGGCGGTTATTTGTGCTCTTTTCAGGGAGCGCACAGTTGTTATATTGACATCATGATGAATGTGCCGCTGGTCTTTGAGGTAGCGCGATTAAGCCAGGATGAGCGCCTCTGGGAAATTGCCCGCCAACACTGCCTCACTACCCAGCGTTATCTGGTGCGTGGTGATTTTAGCACCGCCCATGAAGGCATCTTTGACCCTGAGAGCGGTCGCTTTTTGCGCTACCAAACCCAACAAGGCTGGCGGGATGATTCTACTTGGGCGCGCGGTCACGGTTGGGCGTTGTATGGATTTACCCTCGCCTATCTCTACAGCCGCGAAGCGCCCTTTTTGACAACTGCTCAGGGCTTGGCGGACTACTATCTGCTGCATACGCCCGAACATGGCATTCCCCCCAATGATTGGGATGAACCCAACCCGCCTTATCCCTATGAAAGTTCCGCTGCTGCGATCGCTGCCAGCGGCTTGCTGAGTTTGGCAAACGCTACTCCCGACACGTTACGGGCGAAAGTCTATCGGGATGCTGCCC
>QEXX01000019.1 GCA_003130835.1 Anaerolineae bacterium
GACGGGGGTCACAATGCCCAAGGCGCAGGGCTTTTCCCGCAAGGCGCTCTCCCCGCCGCTGGCAGCCGCCACCATTGCCAAGAGTTTTTGGGTAAAGGGGCGCTCTAGGATATTGATGACAGTGGGCTTGGTGGTATTGCGTAGGATGGCATCGAAATCATGGAAAAAAATGGTCGGGGTGGGCATATCCCCTGACATGCACAAGGTCTGCACAAAGTCGATGTTCTCTAAAGCATGACCGACCCGCGTGTTGTTGATCATATCTTGCTTGGTCGGCTGGCGCGGGCGGCGGGCTTCAAAGTCCCAAAACAGCGGCTCAGAGGTTCCACCCATCCCATAATAAACCCGCCCCAACTCGATAAGCAGGTCCATAGACGGATCGTTGCGTCCATAAAGGACAAAGGATTTCGGCGCCTGTTCAATTGCCCAGGCAACCATCTCGGGAGGAATATGGATGGAGCGCGTTTCCCGATTAACCTTTGCCCCTCCTTTTTCGAAGATCTCCAAAAAGAGATCCGACTCGCTGAAGATACCCGGATCCATCAGAAGGTCTAGAGAAGCCTGATAGATACGGTCAAGTTCCTCCTCCGAGAGAATGGTCAAATTGCCGGCTTTAGCTCCTGTTTTCATGGCAAACTCCTCCTTAAAGGTTCATCCCGTGTTTTGATTTTGAGGCGGCGGAGCAATCGAGGCGCGCAGAACGAGTTCAAAGCTGATTTGGCGCAAGTAGGGCTGGGGTAAATCCTCATCTTCGCCGTGGATGCGGCGCAGAAGCAACTCCACACATGCCTGGGCGAGATGGGTGTGACTGGTCGCCACAGCACTGATCGGTGGCTGCGAAAAAGAGAACCAATCCAAATCGTCAAAGCAAATCAGGGAGATATGGCGGGGAATTTCAATTCCATGTGCCCGTAGGGTTTTGATCACGCCTGGCATAATCGCATTGCTGGCGACAAAAAGAGCTGTTGGAGGCGGCTTCAGGCTCAAGAGTTCATTGGCTGCTTTTGCTCCCCACTCACTGCGCAAAGCGCCTAACCGAACGCAACACTCATCAGTCGGGATGCCGGCTTCTTGCATGGCTTGCAAAAAGCCTTGCCAACGGTCGTAGTTACTGCTATAGCAAACATCGCCACCGATGTAACCAATCCGCCGGTGGCCGGCCTTAAGCAATGCTTGAGTAGCTGCCTTGGCACCTTTGAAGTCTTCAAAAACGATGGCATCCAAGCGACCGCCCCGCACTTGACGGACAATGCAAACCGTGGGGATATGCTGTGAATAAAGATGCTCTAAGAGCTGCTCATCTGGTGCAGTGGGCACCCAGATTAAGCCATCTACATCATGCCCGATCAATTTTTGCAGGGCGTTGCGCTCTATCTCCACTTCGTCGCGGGTGGAAGAAAGTAATAGCTGAAAACCTTCCTGATGGAGCAATAGGCTAATTTGGTCGGCTAAGGCAGTGTAATAAGCGTTCAGCAAATTGGGAATGATTAAGCCAATCGTTCGGCTATAGCGTTGACGCAACCCCTTTGCCCGCAAATTGGGTTGATAGTTAAGCTGGCGCACGGCTTCCAGAACACGCTGGCGGCTCTCCTCCGAGACATAGCCAGTGTTATTTAAGACCCGCGAGACGGTCGCAATCGAGGTTTGAGCTGCTTTGGCAACTTCGCGCAACCCAACCCGCTTCCGCACATTTGGGTGGGATCCATTTTCTTGGTTCAACTCTGCTCTTTCTCCGAGGCAAGGGGCTCACTCGGCTTGACGCGGCTTTGATCGCTCAGCCTTTGCCTTTGTTCCAGTTTTTTCGCGATCCAGGCGACGCGCTCGATGGAATTGTGCGGCATAAACAGATCAACCACACCGAGCAAAATCGGACGGTCGATGAGAGCTAAGAGGTCTTCGATCGCCCTCTCGAATTGCTCCTGAGGGGTTTGTTCTTCGAGCCAAGGCGAAGGGATCGCGCCCCAAATTAAAGGTCCTCGCTGGAAAGCCTGCCAAGCTTCTTCGAATGTGCAACTGGTGAGCGGCTGTGGCGAAAACGACTCGCATACATCCAAGCCGCTTTCGGGCAACAAGGAGAGCAAGGGACGCATATCCCCATCGGTATGACTGCCGACTTTCTTTCCTTGACCATGCAGGATTGCAGCATATTTTTGGTAAGTCTCTAAACAATAGCGGCGGAAGAGGGGTGGACTGGTCATCACTCCATGCAGGTTATCCGGAAATTCGACGTAGGGTGTCCCTCTTGGGTCGCCCGCATCCAAGGGGGCTAAACGGGGCAAGATGTCTAACAATTGTTCATCCAATAGTTGCAGCAGGCGTTCAACATGCTTGCGCTCGTAGTGCAAAGCTTTGAAGGTATTGACTTCGCCTAAGTACTCCAATAAAACTTGCTGAAAGGGGATGCGTTGCAAAAGCGGCACAACGAACCCATGCTCACCGATTTGATCTTGCCAGCTCCGCACTGTATCGAACAGCGGAACGAACTCCATCCGCTCGATGATCGTTTCCACAATGGCATAGTCTTCGGGTTGGGAGATCAGGTGCTGCTGGAGGTAGGGGTCTAAACCATTACGAACATGCTCTTCTAATAATCCGTGTCTCAGATGCAAGGTGCCTTGCGGGGTAATCAGATCGGTCTCGGTGATACCGGGTTGTGTGGTTGAAACGATATCCCACAAGCTGGGGAAATTTTCGATCACAGGTTCATAGTCAGCATAAAAGGGCTGCCCATTAAATCGAGCGCGCACCTCCACCCCACGCAAGCGAAAGGCGTAGGCGTTGACAAATTTTAGACGGCCGACGCCCACCTCCCGATGCAGGCGATCTAAGTCCCAATCCATCATCGCAAGCGGCAAGGTTTGGGTACGCTGATGGCTGCGGTGCCACGCCTCTAAACGGGTGATGAAAGGCAAACGCGGCGGCATTTCGCCCCGTAAAACCCTCCAAGCTAGTTCGCGCTGGCTTAGTTCGGCAGAGCTCATTTCACCGCTCCACCGGTCAAACCGCGAATAAAATAGCGCTGCCCGAACAAATAAACGATCACAATGGGAATGGTAGCAATCAATAACCCTGCCATAGTCGCCGGAATATCCACATAATTGCGCGAACGCAGGGCGGCAATGCCAACCATCAAGGTCTTCAATTCATCTTTCTGCATGAATACCAAAGCAATGAGTAATTCATTCCAGACCCAGAGAGCATTGACCACAATCAAGGTGATGATCGCCGGCGCGGAAAGCGGCATCATAATATTCCAAAAGACGCGCAAACTCGAACAGCCGTCGATGCGTGCTGCTTCGATGATTTCACGCGGGATGGCGCGGAAAAAATTGGTCATTAAATAGATGGAGAAGGGTAACAGCAAGCCGGTATAGATCAGGATGGTGCCATGATACGTGTTGACCAACTTCCAGCGCACCATGGCAACAAACAGAGGCACAATCATCACCACTGGGGGAACCACCATCAAAGACAGGATGATATTAAACAAGGTGCGCTTCCCATAAAATTCCATTCTGGCGAAAGCATAGGCAGCCAGACAGGCAATAATCAAAGAAACAAAAACCGATCCCACCGTCAGAATAGAACTGTTGGCAAAGCGGATAAAGAATTTTTCTCCCGCCAAGGCAGTGTTGAAATTTGCCCAATACAAAGACTGAGGTAAGCCCCATTTATCTTCGATGTACTCAAAGCGGGTCTTGAAAGCCGAGACGATCATAAAGTAAACCGGGAACAGGGATAACAGCGTTGCGCCGATCACCAACGCCTGGCGGAGAAAACTGCCGATGAGTCCCAAGATTCGATCGGGGGTTTTCATGGCATTTCCTCCAAGGTCACCGAACGTTCCCGCAAACGTAACTCAAGGAAGATAAAGATACCGGTCACCAAGAGCAGAATCACTGATACAGCCGAGGCGATATTCATCTGGTTGTAACGAAAGCCAGATAAATAGATGAATAATTCGGTAACCATTGTAGAGTTTCCCGGACCACCGCCGGTCATCACATACACATAGCCAAACACCCAAGATAGAATCGTAATAATGGAGACTATGGTGAAAAACTCAATGGTGGTCGCCAATTGAGGAATGGTAATATGCCACTGCAATCGCCACCAATTGGCGCCATCGATCTTTGCTGCATCGAATAATTCCTCTTCCACCGACATCAAGCGTGCCAAAAAAAGCACAATTCCAAACCCAACCTCTTTCCAGACAATGACAAACATCAAGGTCGGCAGAGCCAGCTTGGTGCTGCCCAACCAATCCAAAATAAAGCGCTCCAAACCGATCACCTTAAGGAAATCGTTTAAGACGCCGCTCAATTGGAAGATATAAGAAAAAATCAAACCAACCACTGTAATGGGTAAGAGATAGGGGAGGAAGAGGGTCGTGCGGTAAAATTGCCAGCCGCGGATGCGGTCAAAGAGAAAGATCGCCAAAATCAAGGCGATGAAAACCATAATCGGCACGCTGATCAATAGGGTCAAATTATTGCGCACCGCCCGTAAGAAAACCTCATCCTTGAAAATCGTCTGATAATTGGTCAACCCGACAAAGAGCAGTTGTCCCTGGAAAGGACGTTGAAAGCTCAAGGTCACCAAGCGCACAATTGGAAAGGCAAAGATCAAGCCAATGACGATCAGGGCTGGAGCAAGGAATAGATAGGGTTCAAGTAGGCGGAGGAGTTTATAACGACGAGCAGCACTAGAGGACATTGGATAGCTCCGCTAAACATTTTGAACGATTTCAGATGGGCGCAGGTGTTCCTGACCTGCGCCCAAACGGTCACACCAGAAGGCAAAAGCTTATTTCGTATACCAATTGACAAAGTTTTGCAATTGATCCGGGTTTTGTTCGCGCCATTTTTGAGCGACTTCTTCAGTCAATTGGGCAAGCTCAGCCGGCGTCTTATCGCCAGCAAAGAGCAATTGCGTGCCGGTGAAGTTGGCTTGCTCATCTAACATGCTAGGGATGAAGTTCTCTAAGTTCGGGCCACTGGATTGAACAACCCACTCAAAGATCTGCTTGAGGATAGGCTGATCGATTTGTGCTGTATCAAAGCGGTCATCGGCCGGCAAGACGCCCGTGTATTTAAACCAGGCATTCAAGCGATCTGGGGTGTGGGTAAACATCAGGAAATCAGCGGCTTCTTTCTTATGTTGAGACCAAGAGGTAATCCCCAACCCTTGAGCAGTGACCACATAGGTATCAGCCAGTTTTCCGGAACCGTATTTCGGCACACGCATAACCCCCATATTATCCCAACCGATGATCTCCGCCCAACCTTTCAAGAAGGTGTCGTTCCCAAAGATCATCGCCGACTTGCCTTGCACAAATTGATCCTGACCCTGCTGGTAATCCACCGAGTTTATATCCGCATTCCAACATTTGGCTTCTTTGAGTTGGTTGAGGCGCTCCCACCACTCAGCGTAAGCAGGATCGGTGAACTTTGCCTGCCCGATAGAAGCTTTCATGAAGTCTTTTTCGCTGTCTAGATTCTGGCGACCAAGGATGGAGAAAAGCCACCCGCCAAACCAACCATCCTTCAAGCCCCCGGAAATAGGCGTCACGCCTATGGCATTCAATTTGTCGCAAGCCGCAATTAGCTCATCCCAAGTATCCGGCAAGTCGTTGAGATCAATGCCGGCTTTCTCAAACAAGGTCGGATTATAGACCATGGGGTTGCCCGACAGATACCAGCCCATTCCCCACAGTTTGCCATCATAGGTACGCTCGAAGTTATTGATATAGTGAGCGCGCTCTTCGGCTGGAATGAGATCATCCAAGGGCACCAAGGCGCCACTCCAAGCAAACTCCAATGTCCAGACACCCCCCCAGAAGTATTGGATATCCGGGCCTTGCTGGGCCGCCGCAGCGGATTGAAAGGCCGGGATGAGCGAGTCGGTCGATTGCAGAACGGCTTCAATGGTGACATTGCGATGCAGTTTTTGATACTCAGCAATGGTTTCATCCAACCATTGCTGCGCCCCAGGTGCCTCTTGTTCGCCCCACCACCAAATGACCAGCTTGACTGGTTCGGCTTCAGCCGGCTGAGCCGGAGCTTCGGTCGCTGCTGGCTGTTGCGGTTGTTCCGCAGGCGGCGTCACAGGCTGAGCGCAAGCAGCAAGGATGCTAACCAAAGTCAGCAAAACAAAAACAAAGCGCGTTTTACTCATGATTTTTCTCCTCTCTAAGTTATATCAAGAAGGGAAAGGGTAGGCTCATTGGATCAATAGCTGGAACGGTAAACGTTTACACAATCATCATAGCATGAAAAAAGAGTCTTGTCAAGCAAAGTTTGGTTAAGATTTTTCTCAACAGGAACTGCAGAATTGGAAGGCACAAACAGAGATGGCAACGGGCAGGACAACCCTAATCGACATTCTCGCCACGCTTGTTGTCACCCCGAAAGGTTCAACCTTAAGACGGGGATCAGTTGGTACTCATGGTATAATTTTCCCAGAAAAAAGAGAGTCCAAAAACATCACTGCCAACCTTGGACGAGTGCCACCTCACCTTATGTAGATGCAACTGCGCTAAAAAATGCCTGCTGGATGTTCGGCAAGCGGGCTTGAAGCAATAAGTGAAATCATTCTTCCTAACCCAATTAACTTGAAACCTAATCTCCCTCATCGCCTCGAATTTCTTACCCCAGACCAAGTCCAACAGGTTCATGAGACCATTCTGCGTGTGTTGGCAGAAGTGGGTGTGCGGGTGGATTGGCTGCCTGCGCTAGAAATCTTGGCTGCCAATGGCTGTAAAGTCGATTTCGAACAGAGCATAGTTCGCATCCCGCAAGATGTTCTCGACCGCGCTTTGAGCACAGCCCCCTCTCAATTTCAACTTCATGCCCGTAATCCCCAACAGACCCTTACGGTCACCTTAGACGATGTTTACACGGTTGCCGGCTCTTCAGCGCTCAACGTTTTGGATTTAGAAGGCAATCATCGCCCGGCTACCCTGCAAGACCTGCGCGATTTTACCCGCCTAATCGACGCCCTCCCCCTGGCCGACATCATGCATGCCATGGTGATCCCCCAGGATATTCCCCAGCCAGGTTTCGACCGCATCTTGTTTGCCACCATCCTCGAGAACAGCAGTAAGCACTATTACTCGCAAGGTGAGGGCGAACAAAGCGTCCACGATCAGGTGCAGATGGCTAGCGTCCTTCAAGGTAGCATCGCGGCTGTTCGCCAAGCGCCGATCTTCAGCTTGGTCACCTGTCTCACTTCGCCGCTAATCCATCCTGCCGAACGCGTGCAGGAGATGATCGCTTGCGCAGAATACGGCATTCCCCTCTGGTTGGAAGCCACCAACATGATGGGTGCCACCGCGCCGGTCACGATTGCTGGCGCCTTGGTTGAACACACAGCCAACGTCCTAGCTGCCCTAACCTTCGTCCAGCTTCTCCGCCCAGGCCATCCCTGCATCATTGGCGTTGCCTCGGGTGGACTGAATATGCGGACAGGCACCTATGTCGGCGCTTCTCCCGAAGCCACCCTACTGCATGTCGCCAGCGTGCAAATGGCTCGCTTCTATGGTTTGCCGTTTGAGGGCAGTTCGGGCTTAGATGCTTGCTTGCCCGATGCCCAAGCCGCCTACGAGCGGGCTTTGCAAGATATTCCCTACGCTTTGGCAGGCATGAATTTCATCCATCTAGCCTTCGGGTTGATGAATCAGTTACTCACTTCCAGCTACGAACAGGCTGTCATCGATCACGAAATTCTCGCTGCAGCCTATCGGCTTGCAGAGGGTTTTCAGGTCAATGCGCAGACGTTGGCATTCGATCAACTTCGGCAAGCCGGGCCTGGCGGACAGTTCTTAACCCATCCCTTCACTCTGCGCCACTTCAAAGAGCATCAGTGGCAACCCCGTTTGACCAGCCGCCTCGAATGGAGCCAATTCCAGCGCCAGCTTGGCGGAGCGGATATGCGCCAGCGTGCCAATCAACTTGCCCGTCAGCTCCTCGCTTCCCATCAACCGCTTCCCTTAGAGGAAAAGCAAGCCCAGGAACTCTGGCGCATGGCGCAGGCATTTCAGCAAGCAGCTCTGGGGAATCGTTGA
>QEXX01000020.1 GCA_003130835.1 Anaerolineae bacterium
CAGTTTGAAAAGCCCGATGCGCGGCGGGTGGAGGGGGTGAGCAAGGAAAAACACGGCGCAAAACGGTGCGTTTCGGCTGGTATCGGATACGCTTGCCGGGGAGTGGGCAGAAACTCTTTCTGGTTGTGGTGAACAACGTGACAAAACCCCAAGGGGAAAAAGAAGCTGAAGAGGAAGAAGGCTTGTTTGGCCTGTTGACCAATCGACCGGTGTTGGATTTGCAAGCTGCACAAGCGGTCTATCAGGATTGGCGCCTGCGACACCGCATTGAAGACGGCTATCGTTTTGAACAGGAAGCAGGATTGGACATTGAGCAAGTGATGGTGCACTCATTGGCGGGCATGCAACGCAGGTTTGTAGCCGTCCTTTGGGCCATGCACTGGATGAGCCACTTCCTGAACGCCTGGCCTCAGGAGGTGCTCGTGTGGCTTCAGTGGCTGGGAGGACAAATTCCACCGCCCCGAAACCGCAATGGGCTGTACCGCTTCCACCCTCAAACTGCTCAACACCTACCCCCCCCAGCAAGTTTTGGGTAATCACCAGAAAATTAACTCTTGCATTTTGTATTAATATCTGATAAAATTTTATTAATAAGAAGATGTCTGATGACCGATGACTGATGACTAATGTCGAAGTTTTCCTCCTTTGACTCCAAGAAAAACTCTGAAAGCTTTATTATTCGGCATAGCGAACCCCTTCGTTATCAAGTCCGTAAAGCGATTCTTGATTTTCTCGAAAAAGAAAATTATTCCATTGGCGACAAAATCCCATCTGAGCAAGAACTGATGGATTTACTGCACGTCAGCCGTTCAACTCTCCGGGAAGGATTACAGCTACTTGAACAGGAAAGAATTCTTATTACTAGACACGGCCTCGGCCGCTATCTTGCTTCAACCCCAAAAGATCTCAAATTCGATATCAATGAATTATTAAGTGTCACAGAAATGCTGGCGAATTACGGTATTCAAGTGAAGACGCATGTCCTTAGTTCTGAGACCATCCCAGCAGATAATGAGCTTTCCACGTATTTGGATGTACCGATCGGTGAACCGATCATTGCGATTGAACGGATTCGCTTTGCTGAGGAAGTGCCTGTAATTTATGCCATTGACTACATTCCGAATAAGAAAATTCCAGGGCTGATCGATCCGAAGGAATTTGAAGGCTCATTATTTGCCTTACTAGAACACCGGTGGGGGATAAAGTTGGATTACTCTATAGCGACTTTGCGGGTGGTTTTATCCGAAGGGCACATTCCGAACATGGCAATTATTGACCCCCATCTTCCTTGGGTCCTGTTTGAACAAATTAATTATACAGAAGAGGGTGAACCCATCATCTTCTCTCGGGATTATCACCGCAGCGACTATATTGAATTCCACGTAAAACGCTTTCGTCGTCAATAAACTTCAATCTATAGGAATTCCAAATGAACAAACCCATCATTCGCATTCCAGCAGAAGATCTAACTCGACAGTATCAACAAATCCGCTGGGAGATTGCTGCTGCTATTGATAGCGTCTTACCGAGCGGGAAATACACTCTTGGCCCAATTCTTGAGCAGTTCGAACAAGAATTTGCAGCCTATTGTGGTGTCAAACATGCCATTGGAATTAGCAATGGGACAGAAGCCCTTCATCTAGCCTTGGTAGCGCTTGGCGTTGGTCCGGGCGATGAAGTGATTACCCAAGCCAATACTTATGTTGCCACAGCTTTTGCGGTCAACTACTGTGGAGCAACGCCCGTTTTTGTCGACATCGAACCAATATATTCTAATATCGATGTGGCGAAAATCGAAGCAAAAATTACTCCTAGAACGAAGGTGATAATTCCAGTCCATATCTATGGGCACCCCGTTGATATGGATCCTATCATGGACCTAGCAAAAAAACACAATCTAAAAGTGCTAGAAGATGCCTCTCATGCCCACGGAGCTAGGTATAAAGGAAAGCGAACGGGTAGTCTAGCCGATGCTGCTGCCTTCAGTTTCTATCCATCCAAAGTGTTAGGGGCTTATGGAGATGCAGGCGCTATCGTTACCAATGATGATGAGCTTGCTCATCGCTTAAGAGTTTTACGCTATATGGGGCAAGAAGTAAAACACACCCATTTAGTTATTGGCTTTCAGCAGAGATTAGACCCAGTTCAAGCGGCCATTCTACGGGTGAAGCTTCGTCACTTAGATCGTTGGATTGAGAAGCGACGTCAATTAGCTGCTTTATATACCCAACTCTTGCAAGACCTTCCAATTAATCTACCCCAAGAAGCGGAATGGGCATCTCATGTTTATTATCTTTACACTATCCGAACAAAAGAAAGAGATGCCTTAGCAGATTACCTCCTACAACATGGAGTAGAGACGCAAAAAATATATCATACTCCAGTGCCTCTTCAACCGTGTTATCAATACCTAAATTACCAACCAGACGATATTCCATTTGCCTATAACTATGCCGCAAAATTACTAAATTTACCTCTGTTTCCTGAAATGACCGAAGAAGAGGTCAAGGAAGTCTCTGAATTAATTCACCGTTTTTTTGAAGGGTGTCTCAATGAGTAGAGTGAAACTGGCGATTTTAGGTGGAAGTGCTTTAGCTACCCCTGTGCTCTTTGATGCGATGGGTAGGGGAGGAGCGCAAGCAAGCTATCAGGTTTTTTTACACGGCCGAGATGTTGAACGGTTAGAACTGGTTTATCAAGTATCGAAAGCGATCATTTCAAATTATCCAAACTTAGATATCCAAATTTCCTACACGACTGAAATCGAAAAAGCGTTAGAAGGCGCAGACTATTGCCTAAATCAAATTCGAGTTGGAGGCCTTGAAGGACGCGCCTATGATGAGACCTTCCCAAGGCGTTTTGGCATACCTGGCGAGGAGACGGTAGGACCGGGTGGCTTTAGTAACTCGCTTCGAGGGATTCCCAAAGTTCTTGAAATTGCAAGAATAATGCAAAGAGTATCACCTCAGGTTGTTGTTCTGAACCTAACCAACCCAAGTAGCATCATCCAGTATGCCATTCGCTGCTATACCAATCTTGAAGTAATTGGGACCTGCGACTCTCCGGTCTCTTTGATGGAGTTGTTAGCAAAACTGCTTGGCAAAGCAAAGGGCGAACTTTTCTTCTCTATATCAGGCATGCATCATTTTAGTTGGGTTACATCAATCTTGGACTCAGATGGTATTGAGAGACTCATGGAAGTCCTTGACCGACTAGAAGAGATTCCAAAAATTGGTGTCGATCCAGAACTAGTCCGCGCCATCGGAGCAATTCCAGGCCCCTATCTCAAGTATTATTTCCATCCAGATCGTATTTTGGCCGAGACGGAAGGAAGAACGATCCGGGCACATCAGTTAATGAAACTATCGGATCAAATGCTCGAAGCCTACCGTCAATGGAAGCCAGGGGATTCAACGGCGATGCTTAACCAGAGAGGCGCGGTTTGGTACGATAAAATTGTCGCCCCAACATTGCTTGCTCTGGTTGAGAAAAGAAATCAAGAGTTGGTTCTCTCGGTCGACAATCAGGATCATCTTCCATTTTTGCCTGCGGATGCAATTGTAGAATTACCTGTAACCATCGAGGATGGCAAGATTACCAAAACTCGTCCGGCTGTACTTTCGCCATTTATTCAAGCTCTAATCTCGCAAAATTGTGTCTATGAGATGCTAACTGCCCAAGCCATTGCCGAAAATGACCGTCAGAAAGCATTGCAAGCTCTCATGGCAAATTTGATGGTTAAGAGTTTCAATCAGGCGCGTGGAATTCTAGACGAAGTTTGGCCGTTAGAGCGAGAACCTGTCTTTCGGGTGATTGAAATCCCAACATCGAAGGAAAACCCTTATGGGTTCAAGGTTCCTTCTTTGCATTATGGGAATAGCTTATTAGAAAGGTATCACCCTCAAGAGGAAGAATTTATTCTCATCACCATGGAAGAGTTGTGGGAAAAGGTCAAAGATCGATTCTCCCAACCACCTATAGCAGTTTCTTTTGTCAAGAACCTAGATTGGTATCAATTGGAAGCCCTGGATAGAAGTCTGCCTCAAAGCTCGTTGGTTGTGGGATTGGGTGGTGGAGTAGCTCAGGACGCGGCGAAATTTATTGCTTGGAAACGACATCTGCCTGTCGATCTTTTTGTATCGATCACCTCGGTGGATGCATCGGTTACCAAAAGTATTGCAGCCCGAGCTGGTGGTCATGTTACTTACATTGGCTTCATTGTACCTAGAAATGTTTATATGGATTATGAGTTGATTCAATCTGCGCCACCGCGTTTGAATCGTTCGGGGGTAGGAGATATTCTATGTGCTCATGTGGCACTGTGGGACTGGCGTTTTGCTCATGAGCAAACTGGGGAAGTGTATGACGCAGAAGCGGTGGATCAAATGCGGTACTGGATTGATCAAGTCTCAAAAAATGCTGACCAAATTCGAGACGTGACACCGTTTGGCATTGAAACGATCATGAAAGCCTTTGAAGGCATCAGCATCATCTGCCGCCGATTTGGTAGCAGTCGGCCCCAGGAGGCTTCGGATCATACTTTCGCCTATAATGCTGAATTCCAAACTGGAAAATCGTTTTTGCATGGTGAGCTGGTTGCTTTGGGCAGTTGGGTGATGGCAAATTTGCAGGAGAATCAACCTGAATTTCTGGAAGATGTTTTTCAGAAATGTGGGATCTTATGGCAACCTCGCGATATTGGTCTAACGAGAGATGAGTTTATCAAAGTGCTTTCCACCCTTAATTGGTATCAAACTAACTTTGGCCGCCGATACTCGATATTGAACAGAGTGCAAGTCACACCAGAATTTATCCAAAAAATAATATCGCATTTGAGCTTCTAAGTGTTCTACTACCTATAGACTGATTTATAGAAAGGAGAGTGCCTATTGACGACATCATCACAAATAAACACGATGCAATGTTTGAGATTTTATTAAACCAAGATAAGAAAGGAAGAGAATGATGAACGAGAGTAAAGGATTTTATAATGAACGATCCGGATTAATCATCATGCTGGTGGGGCTAGCCATCTTTATCCTAGCGTTTCTGATCATGAATCCGCTTGGTACCGGAATGGGGGTTTCTGAATCGCCACAACGTATTGTCCTGCTCTACATATTCGCTTTTGCGTTTTGTCTTCCATTCGGGGCATATTGGATGTACAAATTTGCTCGCCGTCCGGATTGGCTGGCAATGGCTGGCAGATATATTCAAGGGATGAAGGTGGCAGTTTTCTCGCCTTATTCGTTGGTCGCAATTGGGATTGTAGGGGCATTGTTTGCAGCAGCAGGCCTAGGAGACCTAGGTGGAATCGACCTGCAAGCCATGATTATTGCTGCATCAGCTTCTTTATTTGGCGGGATTGTCTCATTCTTCGGTTTGTTTGTAGGTCAAATCATTGCCCGGGTGTTGATTAACCCGGTATGGGTTGGGGGTGTCTCTGCTGGAGCTTTATCCCTTTTACCCTACACCTTAATTGACGCATCGATCTGGGCATACTTTGGTTGGGTTTACTTCCGCTTTGTTCACGATCGGGGAGATAAACCGTTTTGGCGGCAATTCTTTATTGCATGGATTCTCGGCGAGCCTGTGCACCAAATCTGGTGGATGATGACCTATTGGATTATGAACACGCGTGAGGCGGCTATCCTCGCCGTTTTGAACGATTGGGTCATCCCTGGTGCAGGTACATTCTTCGGTATTCCGTATTGGTGGCTTAGCGGGATTGTCTTTGTACCTGTAGGCCTGCTGGCTGGTGAAGCCGCGCGGCGCGCAATGACCTCTGGCCGGGGACAAACCAAAGCCTGATAATCATTGGATGGATCTAGATCAGCGAGAGGGTAAAAAATTCAACCCTCTCGCCATCCAACTCAATTCCAGGTAATTTAGGTAATTTAGTCAACCACAGGAAATCATCATGAAGTCGATCGAGGCAAAAGAGTTCTCTTTTCGCTATTTGCATCAGTCGGAAGAAGAAAAGGCATTATCCAATTTGAGTTTTGAAGTCGAAGAGGCTAGTGTTGTGGGTATCATCGGCCGAGCTGGAGCAGGAAAAAGCACGCTTGTCAAGTCGCTGAACGGGCTAGTCCCTAAAGTGGATCTTGGCTACCAAGAAGGCGACATGATCGTAGATGGCTTAAATACCCGCCAATATGACGTCAATCAACTAGCCCGTCATGTTGGGATCGTGTTACAGAACCCTGAGGTGCAAATCTTCTCTTTAACCGTCCGCGATGATGTCGCTTTCGGCCCGGCTAACTTAGGCTTACCTCGCGAAGAAATCTATCAAAGAGTGGCTGAAGCGATTAGTGCTGCGGAATTAGAGCATTTAGTCGACCGCAATCCCAATGATATTTCTGGTGGCGAACAACAGTGTTTAGCCATTGCTGGGATTCTTGCCATGCAGCCAAAGATTATGGCATTCGATGAACCGGTCTCAATGCTCGATCCGTTGGGCAAACAACGAGTGATGAATATCCTTAAACAAGTCACACGTCGTTCCGGGACAACCAGCATCACCACCGAGTCAGGAGCAGATATTGAGGCGGTTGCTGAAGTAGTCGACCGAATTATTGCTATCGATCAGGGGAAATTGTTGATCGATGGGGATCCAGCGACTGTCCTTCAAGACGATCGAATTCAGCAGATTGGTGTCGGACGTCCACAAGTTACGGAGCTTTTTTTACAGCTCAGGAAAAGGGGGATAGAGTTTGAGAGAATTCCAATCACATTATCGGATGCTGAGAAACTAATAAGCAACAAATTGCGCCAGTTGGGTGTCAAACGTCTGATGCGCCCACCTGATTTTCAATTGCAAAAAGTAAATCACTTCGGCCCGCCAATTGTTGAAGTTGAGAATGTCCATCACTTTTATAATCCCCAAGTGCATGCTCTCAAAGGCGTGTCTTTTGATATTCCCGAAGGTCAAATTGTTGGGATTATTGGACAAAATGGCTCAGGTAAAACTACCCTGGCTCGTCATTTGGTCGGCTTGCTGAAGCCTACGAATAAGGACTCAGTCTTAAAAGTCAAGGGAATCGATATCAAAAAATTACGTTTAGACAAGATCATTCGCATGATCAATTATGTTTTTCAGAATCCTGACGATCAACTGTTTGCAGAAACGATTTGGGATGAAATCGCTTTCGCTCCAAGGATGCTCGATTTACCGGAAGAAGAAGTTAAGCGATTGACCGAGGAAGCTATGAAGGTCTTTGACCTTGAGCCATACAAAGGCCGTTATATTTTTGGTTTGGATGAGGACTTAAAAACATATTTGTCGATAAGTTGCATCTTGCCGTTGAGGCCGGATGTCTTGTTGATCGATGAGCCCACAACCGGTCTAGACGAGCAGGGAGAAGTGAAAATGATGCAGAGCCTGCGCAATTTGCGCGATCAGATGGGGAAAACAATTGTGATCATTACCCACAACATGAAAACGGTTGGTAATCATTGCGATCGAGTGTTAGTGATGTCGAAAGGTAACCTGATTTTGGATGGGACACCCAGAGAGGTGTTTGCGAACGAGGAGAAACTATTGGAAGCCGATATTCTTCCACCACAAATAACCCGGCTTGGCCAAGTATTATCCAAAGAGTTTGGATGCCCAAAAGACATTCTAACCATCGAAGAAATGGTCGAAGTCCTGGATTATAGCATCAAGAATAGTCGGAATGGAGCATAGAGTATGGACACGGTATTTGCCTATCGACAGGGAACAACCTTCTTACATAAAGGGTTGCATCCATTTACAAAGATGGTGGTATTTTTGGTAATCGTTATCCTCTCTGGGCTATGGTTAGATATCCGCTATTTATTGCCCCTCCTAATTCTTGGTTTTGTCTTAGCTTATATTGCCAAAGCCCCAGCTAAGCTATTCTTATTCATCGTATTTGCTTTAGCATTAACGTGGTTCCCGACCGTGCGTAGCACGATAGCCCAAGCTAGACCAGAATACTTCAAGGTGCTCGATCCAGAATGGGCTTCGACAGGAATTGTGACGATAAATGTTCCTTTTTTGGGTTTGGAACGCTTAGGACTAACCTACGGAAGTTTATATTGGTTAGCAGGTCGAATTTGTCGTTTCGCAACTGTTGTCACCTGGGCAATTGTTTTTCTCTATACAACGCCAATTAGTGATATTGCGAATACATTATATGCGCTAAAGGTTCCGCCTTCAATTGTTTTCGTTGTGCAAATCACCTATAAGTTTATCCCTTACATGGCATCGATCATCAATCAAATCCAAGACGCGCAAAAATTGCGGGGTTGGCATTTGCGCACCATGAATCTCATTAAAGTCTTCAAGCGATCTTTGCCCTTAGCAAATCCCCTAATGCGTAGAACAGCCATGATTGTTGAACAAGTCACAATAGCAACCCAAGTGCGTGGCTTTGGGTCCGGCAAGGTGACTCCTTTGCGTGATTTGACCCTTTCCCTGCTAGATAAGCTTGTAATTATCTTATTCGTTGGCGGCTTGATCTTTGCCTTTATTGCAATGGCTCTTTGGAAAGTGGGTATGATATAGATGGGGAGCAAAGAGGCTCTACTTGGCATTGACGTAGGTACACAGGGTGTAAAAGCGTCAATTGTTTCATTGGAGGGGGTAATACTCGCCCACTCATTTGAAGCATACGAAACGGATTATCCACGACCGGGTTGGGTGGAGCATAATATGGAAAAAAACTGGTGGCATGGGTCAATCGCAGCCATACGGAACGTATTGCAGCGGTGTCCAATAAAATCCAAAAATATCCTCGCCATTGGGATTTGTGGACTATATCCCGCACTTGGGCCAACCGATGCGGGTGGCTCGCCTCTGTATGGTGCTATTTTGTATTCAGACAGTCGAGCTTACGCAGAAGTAAAGGAACTCAATCAACGTTATAACCTACGGCTCTCGTGCGAGGAACTAACTCCGAAATTACTATGGTTTTTACGAAATGAGCCTGAGAAAGCTCACAAAATGCGCATGTTTTTTGATGCTCCTCATTATCTTATTTATAAATTATGCGGAGCCTATATAACCGATACTATAACAGCCGGATTGTATGGCGCAATTTTTGAAGCTCCACAGGCAACTTGGCGTGAAACCGTATGCAAGGAATTAAATATCCCGATCGCTATCCTTCCGAAGGTTTATCCGCCAGCTACTGTTGTCGGGAATGTAACTCCTGATGCCGCAATCACAACAGGGCTAGCAGAGGGAACGCCGGTGATTGCTGGAATGCCTGATCTATTTGGTTCGATGCTGAGCGCTGGGGTAACTCAAACCGATGAAGCCCTTATTTATTATGGCTCAGCCGGTGTTATGCCAGTAATGAAGGATAGCGCTCTTAATGCATGCTTTAAGCCTTTTCCAATTGCCGAAAAAGGTGGTAAAGTCCAAGAGGGATATTTATATGACTACCCAGCGTATTGTCTCTCAATCGGTGAGAGTGTACGATGGTTTACCGATCAATTTGGAGAAAAGGAACGGTATCAGTACCAAACGGAGGGAGAGCCAAGTCCTTTTGCTCGCTTAGATAATTTAGCTCAAAATGTGCCAGCCGGTTGTGAAGGCTTGACATTTTTGCCTTATCTTTATGGACAAAGAAGCCCGATAGATCATCCATTTGCCTCGGGTGTTTATTTCGGAATCCGGGCGTTCCACAAAAAGGCTCATTTCTACCGTGCTCTTCTCGAAGCATGGGGATATTTGATCCGTTATGGACTTGAGTGTGCTTATCCACAAGGTTATTCCTTCTGCCGATTGGTCGCTACGGGTGGGGGGGCAAAAAGTCGCTTATGGAGACAAATTATCTCGGATATTCTCGGTATGGGGCAGGATTATGTCCCCAATACAGAAGGCACCATCGGGGCAGCCTATGTAGCTGGCTTGGCATTAGGGATATTCAAAGATTTCAAAAACCTTCTCGACAATTGGGTTTCTGTACAGGAAACGACCTACGCAGATGAAAGCAACCGAGCTGCCTATGAGCGCAGTTATCAAGCCTTTCGTTTGCTGCATGAAGATTTACAAGATACATTCTATTCATACGAGAAGTTTGTACACGATATAGGAGAAAAAGTTCATGTTTGAGCATATATCTCAAGAGGATTTAGATGCAGGCTGGAAAGCCTTAGGGGGTGGAGGTGTTGGATCGGCAATTCCCATTGTGGTCTCCCACGGAAAAGGTTCTACGCTATATGATCTTGATGGCAAAGCATATATAGATTGTACCTCCCAAGCATGGAGTTTGAGTGTTGGTTATTCCCATCCAAAGGTCATTTCTGCGGTTACCGAACAGATACAGAAATACACCCATATTCGGACAAGTTTTGGGACAATTCCGAAATTACTTTTGTCAAAAAAACTTGCTGAACTCGCGCCAGGCAACCTTAAGAAAGTCACCTACGCGTTATCTGGTTCGGATGCAAACGAAGGGGCCGTAAAATTAGCTTTGCGCAATCGCAATGGCAATACCTTTGTCACTTTGATGGATGCTTATCATGGTCGCTCATTGGCGATGATTAACTTTAGTTGGCCGCATCCAAACAATCGATTTACATCCTTTAGCCCTCCGATCATCCGCATCCCGCAAGCCTATTGTTATCGCTGCCCGCTAAGGCTCGAGTACCCTGCTTGTCAATTGGCATGTGTAGAGCTAGCCAGAGATATTATTTTACGCGGCACTTCAGAGCCTCCATTGGCTTTGATGATGGAGCCATTTCAGGGCAATGGGGGAATGATTTGTTTTCCCCCAGAGTATTTCAAAGCAATCCGCAATCTGTGTGATGACCTGAATATGCTACTCATTTTTGACGAAATCCAAACCGGCTTTGGTCGGCTTGGAACCTGGTTTGCAGCCGATTATTATCAGGTTATCCCAGATATCCTTGTGTTTGGGAAAGGTGTTGGGGGTGGTTTCCCCTTATTTGGTGTTATCTATGATCAAGGACTAAAGAGTTTCATGCCGGGTGATCATTCCTATACTTTTGCTCATTTTCCGGTTTCGATGACTGCTGCCTTAGCAACTATCCAAGTGATAGAAGAAGAAAATCTATTTGACAATGTGCGAACAATCGGCGGTTTTATTGCCCAACGTCTGAGAGAACTACAACAGTCCTATGAAATCATCGGTGATGTCCGTGCGATTGGTTTGATGATTGGTGTAGAACTCGTGAAAGACCGAAAAACCAAAGAGCCCGCTTGTGAAGAAGCCGAAAAATTTGTCAAAGAGGGATTAAAACGCGGGGTTATTTTTGGAGAATCAAGATACATGGGCTTAGGAAATATTGTAAAGATCAAGCCTCCATTGGTCATAACACAATCGGAAGCTGAGAAAGTAATGGAGGTATTTGAAGACATCTTAAAGGCTCTAAAAAAATAACTCTGTTCCTGAATCCAAGGTGACTCAATGGCTAGTCAATTTGAAACGGAAATTTACGAACAACCCGATGTGCTTTCAAAATTTCTTGATCATCGAATCGGCGACGTTAGGACGATTGCTACCTTTCTGCGAAAATATGATCCGAAGTTCGTCCTAATAGCTGCACGTGGAACATCTGATAACGCAGCGATTTATGCAAAGTACCTTTTCAGCGCTTTTTTGAGAGTCCCGGTTGGACTTGCCATACCTTCGCTTTACACCCTATACAACCAACCACCACAATTGCATCAAGGATTGGTTGTTGGAATCTCCCAATCTGGTGAGTCACCGGATGTCTTGGCTGTCATGGAAGAAGCCAAAAGGCAACAAGCACCTACCCTTGCCATTGTTAATCAAATCGACTCTCCTCTGGTACGTTATGCTGACATGATTTTGCCCTTAGATTGTGGTCAAGAAAAGGCTGTTGCAGCCAGTAAGACTCATACCGCACAATTGTTATCGATTGCATCACTAGTTGCTATGTGGCTCAATGATGACCGTTTGATTAGAGATTTGTCTCCAATACCTGAATATGTTGCTCAGGTTCTTCAAGTACACGAACGAGTGAGAGAGATTGCCTCACAAATTAAGTGCCAAGATCGGTTGCTCATTGTTGGCAGGGGATTCACGCATTGTACCACCCATGAAATTGCTCTCAAAATCAAAGAACTTGCTTATATCAGTGCTGATCCATACTCTGCAGCCGATTTTAAGCACGGACCAATTGCCTTAGTAGAGAAGGGATTTCCACTAGTCGCTGTTGCTCCTGCAGGAAAAACATTTGAAGTCATGAAAGCCATAATCCAAGAAGTTCAACAACTAGGCGCAGATACGATACTTATTACAAATCAGTTCGATTTAGCAGCCGATCCTTCTAGAATTCTGCCTATTCCAACTGAGTTGCCAGAATGGGTATCGCCGATCGTGGCAGTGGTTCCAGGACAACTGTTAGCCCTTTGTCTAACCATTGCGCGGGGCAATGATCCGGACAAGCCCCGAAGCCTTAAGAAAGTGACACGCACAATTTAGAAAAAGATGACATACACTTCATTCTCAAACCTCATTCAAGCCAAACTGATCGAGCAGAAAGCGCAAATCACTCAGCTTATTTCCGACCTTGTTAGGATCCCATCCGTCAATGACGAGAGCCAAATTCAGTCTTATATCGAATCCTTTCTTAAGGATTACGATCTACAAATAGATCGATGGGAGCCATGCATAGAAGAGATTCGTCAACATCCAGCCTTTATTCCTGTGGATTACGATTATACTGATCGGAAGAATTTAGTTGTTACCCTCAAGGGTCTGGGTGGCGGCCCATCGCTTGCGCTCAATGGCCATATGGATGTGGTACCGGCTGACCCTACAGCGAGATGGAAACATGACGATCCGTTTAGCGGTAGAGTTGAAAACAATCGCGTCTATGGGCGCGGATCTGTGGATATGAAAGCCGGTTTGGCAACATGATGATCATTGTAAAGGTTCTGAGAGAAATGCGGGTGCGGCTCAAGGGGGACTTGCAACTACAGTTTGTAGTTGATGAAGAAAATGGCGGAAATGGCACATTGGCTTGCATCCTGCGGGGTTACCGCAGTGATGCCACGATTTTTCTTGAACCTACAAGTCCTAAATATCTTGTCGTTTCATCCCGTGGAGCACATTTTTTTCGAGTTATCATACCCGGCATCGAGGGTGGAATTGAATATCAGTCCTTACTTCCCAATGCTATCGAAAAAGCAGCTTTATTGATCAATGCAGTACAACACTATGCATTGTGGCGGGCATCGCAGGCAAATTCACCTCTTTACGAGCACGACCCTACGAAAATACCTGCCGCAATTTGTAAGATTCAAGCCGGAAATTGGCCATCAACCCTTCCGGCACAGTGCATTGTAGAAGGGAGCATTGAGTGTTTGCCCGGTGAAGACATTGATCAAATATGCGATCAGTTTTCCGCTTACCTTCATGAGGTTGCTCGACATGACCCGTGGTTGTGCGAGCATCCGCCCTTAATAGAATGGTTTGGGCTTCGATATGAGGCGGGCTTGACGGACCCCAACCATCCATTCGTTCAGTCTCTCAAGAATGTCGTAACAAGAACCCTCGGGGTTGCACCTCAAGTTGTGGGCGGGGGTGGCTCCGATTTACGCTTGCCGGTTTTATATGCCCAAAGTGCCAGTGTCTTGTTTGGGCCTTCGGGTGGGGCTATTCATAGTACCGATGAGTTCGTAGACCTCGATTCGGTTATGGAAGTTCTACAGGTGCTCGGTAATTTCATCCTAGAATGGTGCCAAGTCGCCGATGATGAATGAACAAAGACTTCTGTCCATTGCTCGTCAACTCTTGGAGAAGGAAAGTGCTGAGATTTTGTCGTTATCGACCACTTTAGACGATGCTTTCCTACGAGCTGTCAATTACCTAGTCAATTGCCAAGGACATGTCATTACATCAGGAGTTGGAACGACCGGAATGGTTGCCCGTCGTTTTGCCCATCTCCTCTGTAACGTAGGCTGTCCGGCTCTATTCCTTCATTCTGGCGATAGCTTACATGGCAGTTCAGGGGCGGTGCGCAATCAAGATGTACTTGTCCTCCTTTCAAAATCTGGGGAAACAATTGAAACAATTCAATTAGCAGAAATCGTCCATCAACGTCAATGTCCTATCATAACCATAACGGCACGTCCTGATTCTACCCTAGGCAGACTTAGTACAGTTGTGTTGAAGGTACATACTCCGGATGACATTGATCCTTACGATGGCTTAATGGGTGTTGGCAGTTCCCTAGTTAGTGCGGCAATGTGTGATGCTCTGGTCTTTGCAGTATGGCAATGCAAAGGTATGACCACTCAGGATTTCTTCAGTGGTCATCCAGGGGGTATTATTGCCCATCTGAAAGGAGCTAAAGACCGCCGATAAATACTTATCGAACCTCACCAATACTTTCAATGAGCCAAAGGGTTGGGTCTTCGATGAGACGTTTGATTTCTTGTAAAAACCTTGCGGCTGGTGCTCCATCTACGAGCCGATGATCAAAAACTAAAGATAAAATCACCATCGGACGGATAGCAATTTCGTTATTGTAGGGAACTACTCTATTTGCTATCCGACCGATTCCTAGAATAGCAATTTCTGGATAGTTTATGATCGGCGTGAATACATCGATGTCATAATTACCCAAATTGGTTATCGTAAACGTTCCACCTTGTAAATCATCGGGTGAGATAGTGCCTTGACGAGCAGCATTAATTAATTGTCGGAGCGTTTCGGCAAATTTTCTTAAGGATAACTTTTCTGCACCTCTGATCACCGGAACCATTAAGCCGCGTTCTGTATCAACCGCTATTCCTAGATTGACCGTGTGGTATTTCTCGACAATATCTTGATAAGAGCGTGCATTCATGTAGGGATGTATAAGTAGCGCAGTAGTGACAATTTTGCCAATTAAGTCAAGATAGCTTGGTGAAAAACCCCATAGACTTTCGTAGCGTTCTTTCAACTTAGATCTTAGGGAGACCAACTCACTAGCATCTGCTTCCAGGGTCAACGTCACCCGAGCGGTTTCTTGCACACTAACGCGCAGATGTTCGGCAATTAGTGCCCGGATTCCCTTAATCGATGTTCTTTCAACGAAAGTGTCATCAAATTTTTCAGAACTTTTTACATTTTGCGATTTTTCAAGAACATTAAGAATATCTTCTTTCGTAATTCTTGCCTTATCGATCTCAAGAGATTCTATACTGATACCCGCTTCTTCCGCAATCTTTTGTGCTAAAGGTGTCCATTTGGGCTTCCTTGCTGCAGCATTTAGCACGTCTTTCTCGATAATCCGTCTTCCACCGGCTCCGGAGGGTTTGATGCTTTCTAAAGGAATACCCTTCTCTCGGGCGACTCGGCGTGCCCGTGGCGAGGCAAAAATCTTGTCATTTGTCGGTACAGAGGAGGGAGGTACCTCTATACTTTCTGGGCTTGATGTTTGCTTGTAAGATTCTTCTGAATAATCGGATCTTTGTTCATTAGACTCGAATCGTTCATTTTCCTTACCGATGGTTGCAACCACGGTAAGGATAGGTAATATGTCGCCTTCTTTATATGGACCGCGATGGAGAACGCCAGAAGATGGAGCTTCAATAGTGAAGATCGCCTTATCGGTTTCCACCCGTAAAAGTTCATCCCCTGGTTGGACCAGCGATCCATCCTCCGCTAACCATTCAATAATGGTTACTTCTTCCACGGTTTGACCAAATTTTGGAATAAAGACCTCTTCTGCCATTATTCCAGTACCTTTCTACAAGCCTGACATATGCGTTCGATGTTGGGGATCGCTTGGTCTTCCAAGATTTCAGCTCTTGGGACAGGGACATTCCGTGCAGCAACTCGGATCATCGGAGCGTCCAAATAATCAAACGCCAGCTCGTTGACTTGTGCCATGACTTCGTTGATAAAACATGTGTTTTCGTAAGCTTCTGTAACCCCAACAAATCTTCCTGTTTTCTTGATTGACTCAACAACTGTCTCAATGTCTAATGGCTTCAAGCACCGTAAGTCAATCACTTCCACGTCAATGCCCTCTTCAGCTAAAATGTTTGCAGCTTCGAGGCACCTAAGAACCATGCGAGAATAGGTGACCAGGGTAACATGCTTGCCCTTACGCTTGATATCTGCAACGCCTAATGGGATGATATAGTCTTCTTCAGGTACAGGCCCTTTTTCTTTGTAAAGCATTTTATGTTCGATAAACATCACTGGATTATCATCGCGAATGGCAGCCTTGAGCAAACCTTTGACATCATAAGGAGTTGCAGGCATAACCACATAAATGCCCGGGAAGTGCGTCCAAAGAGCTTCTAAACTTTGAGAGTGATGAGCAGCGATGGCTCGCCCGGCGCCTCCTTCTGTCCGAATCACTAACGGTACAGTTGTTTTACCACCGAACATATAGCGATTTTTCGCCCCTTG
The DNA here is from genome assembly GCA_003130835.1 of Anaerolineae bacterium. Taxonomy (GTDB): domain Bacteria; phylum Chloroflexota; class Anaerolineae; order Anaerolineales; family UBA4823; genus NAK19. The sequence goes on from QEXX01000020.1 coordinate 16,371, forward strand.
ATTGGCGATTTGATCCATTGCCAGCGGGGTAAAATCAACGTACATAATTTCCGCCACCGGGCGCATGCCGGCCATCGCAGCGCCAACTGCTGCCCCACCAATTGTAGCTTCGGAGATCGGTGTATCAATCACCCGCCACTCTCCAAACTCATCGATCAAGCCACGCGTAGCTCCATAAGCGCCACCATATAATCCCACATCTTCCCCAAAAATAAATACCCGTTCATCTCGACGCATTTCTTCGCGAAGAGCTTCTTGAATAGCTGCGGCATAGGTAATTTGCCTTATGGATGAATCGGTTTGAACTTTTTGCCTGAGGATTGTTTCATACTCCTTGTCCTTTATGGTAGTTTTCGGAGGGGCATAGACGTCCGTATCCACCTCTTCGGGGAGTGGCTGCGGAGATTGTTCACTAAACCGTAGGGCAAGATTTAATTTTTTCTTGGCGTTCTCTTCTATAGCTGTACTTTCTTCCGGTTTTAGCAGGCCAGCTTCCAACATTTTGGAACGTAAGCTTAGGATCGGATCACGTTCTCGCCAGTATTTTTCTTCGTCTTTTGTCCGATAGACTCGAGGATCGGAATGGCTGTGGCCATAGTATCGATAAGTTTTTGCCTCGATCAAAGTAGGACCAAGACCATTTCTTGCCCGCTCAACTGCCTTTGCAACGACTCCCCGAATGGCTAAAACATCCATACCGTCGACTACTTCACCTGGAATTCCATATGCAACAGCTCGGTCTGCAATGTTCTCTAGTTTACTGGCTTTTTTCCATGGCACAGACATGGCATAAAGATTGTTCTCAACGACAAAGACGACCGGCAAATTCCAAAGACTAGCCATATTTAGCGCTTCATGGAAATTACCGGTATTAGAAGCCCCGTCACCGAAAAAACACAAAACGACCCGATCCGTCGCCATCAATTTCTGAGCTAACGCCGCCCCAACAGCTACGGGGATATTCCCGCCTACAATTCCGGTAGCACCGAGGTTGCCATGAGAGACATCAGCAATATGCATTGAACCCCCTTTTCCTTTGCAGTAGCCAGTAGCTTTTCCGAGAACCTCGGCCATCATCCTGTTATAATGCTCCTGCTTTGCCTCGGCGGATTTCGCCACTTTATCCCCGTGAGCATGAGCATGACCATGACCACGATGCGTGCTGGTAATCAAATCGTCGTCTCGCAAGGCTGCAATTGCCCCGACTGCCACAGCCTCCTGACCGGCATAGAGATGGGATGCTCCCCGCAACACCCCTTTACTTAACAAGGTGGCAATTTGATCCTCCAACAGGCGAATTTCAAGCATTTGGCGATAATATTCTAATAATTCTTGGCGAGTAATCCCTTGCTCCTCCATTTGAGCAGAGATCTCTTCTAGCATACGAATTGATTTTGTTTGCATGATCAACCTCGATTTTTTGCTTTTTTCTAGGGGTTCAATGTCTTTCCTACTGCGCCACCAGGATGAATTTTGGCAAAAGTCTTCGGTGAAAATCCCTTTTTACTTGCCACAATGGCGCAGAGAGCATCACAAATCGCGCTGTACGCAATCGTGCTCGTGGTTGCTAAATATCCCATCAGTTCATATTCTTGTTTACAAGGTATAAGTAGGGTTAGTTTGCTGATCTCCGCTAATCGGGAGTCCGGATTACTGACAAAAGCTAAGGTCTCTGTACCTAAATCATTAGCGATTTCGACCATTTGAATCACTTCTCGACTTTCGCCGCCCCTTGAGATAGCTATTAGGAGGTCTTTTTTGCGTAAAATATTGGTATGTCCATGCAGTCCATCCGAAGGAGAGAGAAACATAGACCTTTTGCCACTACAGGTTAGAATGTGGGCAAACCGTGTTCCAACGGCTGTGGATGTTCCAACAGCGGTGATCCAAACCAAACCTTGACAATTGCATACCTTTGTGGCTGCTTCAACAAAGGATTGATCAAGGCTTGTTGAAAGATTTTGCAGGGTGTCAATATCTTGTCGAATAATTTCTTTACCGATATTGATTGCTTTATGATCGAAATCCTCATTTAAATTTTTTGTGTTTAACATATAGACTCCTTTACACAAGGATGACATCTACACCGCGTTCTTGTAGAGATGCAACAAATTCTGGCGGGGCATCCATATCCGTAATGAGCACATGCATCATTTCAACCGGCATGATTGTTGCTAGCCCTATTACCCCAATCTTGCTTGAGTCAGTTACTACAATGACTTCACTGGCTGCTCGAACCATGGCACGGGCAACTTCGGCTTCTAATACATTTGCTGTGGTTAATCCTTGTTGAAAGGTTAACCCATCCGTCCCTAAGAACATCTTATCTGCATGGAGCCCTCTTAGCTGCTCAATTGTCTGTGGGCCAACGACAAGATCGTATTCCGCTAAGTAAATTCCTCCTAATAAAATCATATGAACGGTCTTACATCGACCGAGCTCCCGCACGACAGGCAAAAAGCCTGAAATCACCGATAAACTCTGAAGTTCGTCGATGCGGTTTGCAATGCTCTTGGCAACTTGTAAGGTCGTCGTCCCGGAATCAATAATCAATCGATCGTTGGGTCGCACCAACGAAGCAGCTGCTTTTCCAATGCGCTCTTTTTTCCCGATATTTTGGTTCACCCGCTGCGCTAATGGGGGAGTAAGGTTATTCGGTAAAATATTCACCGCTCCTCCAGCGATCCGTTTCAACAGTCCCATTTCTTCAAGTTCTTGTAAATCACGTCGAATAGAAACGGTTGAAACCCCAAATTGTCGACTTAATTCTGCAACTCGTACAAGATTATTGCGCTTTAGCTCTTCCAAAATTCGAGAACGACGTTCTTGAATTTGAAGTGCTTCATGTCCGTTGTCCATAGGAAGCCGAACTCCTGATAGCTTTCGATTACGAAACTATACTTGTTAATTATCGAAACAAATTTATTATAATATAGAATCTTAAACTAATCAATTCTTTTTTTGTAAAGTAATTTGATATAATCATCACTGCAACTATTATTGAGTGGAGATGACAATGTCAAGTTCCCGAATTTATGATCAAAAATTAGCGATACAGGGTGGAAAACCAGTGCGGACAAAGCCGTTACCGGCATGGCCCTCCTACGACGAGGAAATCGAGGCTGCCATTAAGGTTCTTCGTTCTGGAAAACACGCCCGACAATCGGGTTCCTATGTGGCTCAATTTGAAACTGCATTTGCTGCGTATTTTGGAGTTAAGTATGCCATTGCGGTCAGTTCTGGAACCGCTGCTCTTCACGTTGCTTTAGCTGCCCTGGGCATTGGGCCCGGCGACGATGTGATCAACACTGCGCACTGTTTTATCGGCACAGCAACACCCATTGTGCATTGCGGAGCTGTTCCTATCTTTGCCGATATCGATCCGCGGACATTCAACATATTCCCCAACTCTGTTCGGGAAAAAATTACTCCTTATACGAAAGCAATTGTTCCAGTGCATCTAAATGGTTGTCCTGCTGAAATGGATGAATTGATAGAAATTGCTAAGCAACATCAGTTATTTATCGTTGAAGATGCCGCTCAAGCTCATGGAGCTCGCTATCGGGGTAAACTGGTTGGAACGTTTGGTCAATTGGGATGTTTTAGTTTTTGGGAAGACAAAATTATCTCAACGGCTGGTGAGGGGGGTATGATCATTACCGATGACGAATACATAGCAAAGAGAGCCAGAATGATTCAACACCATGGTGAATTGCGCAATGATGGCGATTATTATCAGGGCGAACGTCTATACTATCACCCGATTTTAGGATATAACTTTCGGATGACAGAGGTTCAGGGTGCAATCGGATTGGTTCAACTAAAAAAATTGCCTCTATATATTGCCAAGCGTCGAAAGAACGCTCATCTTTTGACACAACTTCTCTCTGACACAGTGGGAGTTCTTCCACCATACGAACCCGAATACGTCGAGCATGTCTATTACAAATACATTCTTAAGCTGGATCGCAGGGTGCTCGAGACTCCAGCACTAGAGATTGCGCAAGCGATCTCTGCTGAGGGAATTCCAGCCACACGCAGGTATCCAACACCGTTACACCAACAACCCATATTTGTTGAAAAACGCGGCTTTGGCAAAACAAGTGCTCCCTTTACCCCGCCTTGGTATCCTGGCAACGTCCAGTATGGTTCTGGTTTACCGGTGGCTGAGACCATTCCAAAGGATCTGATTATGATCCGTATGAACCCGAATCTGACCGACGAAGATATCGAAGATATTGCTTGTGCTATTCGGAAAGTGGTTGGATATTACATCCAACATCAAGAAGATTCCTAATCAATAAGAACGAAATTTTTATAAATATAAGAAGCTCCTGAATGACCCAGGAGCTTCTCGCAATTGTTTTAGGTTTTGATTCCGGTTAACCCTTCTTTGTTGGAGTCACTTCAACCCAGACTCCGCGGGTTGAGGGGGCAAGAATCGACCAAGGGGGCGAATATTCCATTTTCTCCGCATAATCAACAACTTCATCTAGATTTTCCCAAACTTTTCGGAAGCCATTTAGATATAAATCCATGGTCTCACGATTGCGGAAATACCAGGGTCCGGCACTGCCATTTTTACCGATGCAACGAGTTGTCTCTAGAACCTCCAAGGTGTTGGTATATTCTTCAAAGTCGTACTTAATGGGATTGGTGCCTGGCAATGACCATGGAACACCATTCCCAAATCCTTCTTTGGTGCGAAACATCGCCTGTCCAGGAATTGGGGCATTCTGGTAGAGACGTAACGGCAAGCCTTCTGCACCCATAGCCTCTTCAACAGCTTTAGCGAACCGTCCGGGGTGAACATCGTACCCAGCAGCTTTTGGATCAAATTTGATGCGGTACATGTGATAGACGTGTGTGCTTCCCTCGGGTACATAAGGCGGAATAACTCCGGGTAGTTCTGACAAGCCCTTGCTTAAGTAAGTACCGTTCGAAATGAACAAATTTGTATAGTGGTCTAAACGCTTTAATTGAGTGCGGAGGAAAGCCGCCATAATGGGATTAATCCGGTAGTTCCATCCCAAGGTGAATGCATTGTAAGCTCGAGGTTTGTCTTTTTGAATAACTTCACCAAAGGAGCGAACCATGCTGGCGCGATTATAAAAATCTACGTTGTTGGTAAAGAAGATCCCTCCCTCACCGCAGGTAGCCAATTGCTTGACCGGCATCAAACTTGTTCCAGCAACATCCCCTAGAGCACCGGCTTTCTTGCCTTGATAGGTTGCCCCCATGGCATGGGCAGCATCTTCAATTAATACTAAATTGTACTTTTCGGCAATCTTACGTAACGCTTCATAATTTGCGGGTAAACCATGCAGGTCAACCGCCATAATGGCACGGGTTCGATTAGTAATTTTGGTTTCTACTGACTTTGGGTCAAGATTATAGGTGACTGGGTCGATATCAGCAAAAACGGGAATACAGACATGGTGTAAAACCGCTGAAGCTGAGGCTAAAAATGTTAGCGCTGGAACAATCACTTCATCACCGGGGACACAACCGGCCGCCGCCACAGCAGCATGGAGAGATGCCGTGCCACTTCCCATTAAGAGCACATAATCGACGTCAAAATATTCGGAAATTTCTTTTTCGGCGGCTTCAATTTCGGGATGATTGATGCCTAAAAATTGACCACTTTCAATTACCCGATTAATTGCCTCTAAATCTTCTGGCAGAGTTTCCGGCCAGCGATCTTCGAGTGGTCTTTCTTTTTTGAACAAAGGTTCTCCACCGAACAATGCAAGCTTCGACATTTTTTACTCCTTTCCTGATCTGACTTTTGAATTCGGATGAAATAGAGGATCCAAAATTTGATGAATTTCGACAAACTTTTGATAACCTGTTTCGTAGATTTCTTTTTTTTCCATTTGTGGGTAAAGGATCTCTCCAGCAGATAACCATTGCTTCAGCAATACTTCGAAATTTTCGAAGTAACCGACAGCCATACCAGCTAGATAGGCGTCAGCAATCGATCCTTCAGCATTTGGTGCATATTCTTGGGGTATGCCTGTAATATCCGTCACAATTTGACGCCAGAGTTTACTGCGCGCCCCACCCCCTGTCGCAATCAGCCGCTTTAGCGGATGACCCTGTGGGTAGTAACTTTCGAGACCATAACGGATTGTATAGCCCCACGCTTCCAACAGAGACCGAAATAAGTGGGAACGAGTATGGGAACGCCGCAGACCAATGAATGCTCCGCTGGCGTAGGGATTGAATTGTGGGCTGCGTTGCCCAAGCATGTGGGGGATAAAAATTAAGCCGTCACAAGTCTCTGGTGCTTTTTCGGCAAGTTGATCAAATTGCGCATAAGCGGAGATACCGCTCTGCGCTTCAATAAGGCGTTGCTCATATCCAAATTCATCGCGGAACCAACGCAAACTGTCCCCTGTGGTTAGGCAATAAGCAGGATAATCATATAGGTAACCATCTTGAGGCTTTTCGCCCTTCTCTTCGTCAGGGAAGGGATATCGGAGAGCATAATCCATGTCAACCTTCATCACCGGTAAAAGCCCGGCGGTGCCGTAGTAGGCGATCGCCTCACTGGTTTTGGTTGCCCCGCCGCTTATAGTTGAAGCAGTAACATCGTTGGTTCCGGCTGCAACTGGGGTGCCTTTTGCTAAACCGGTCTCTATGGCTGCTTTGTCGTGAACTTCTCCCACAACCGTAAGGGGAGCAACGACCTGTGGTAGGATAGCGGGATCAACACCCAACTCTTCACAAATATCTTTTTTCCAACTGCAAGTCGGACTATGATAAACGGCCCCCCAACCTCCAACCGATATTGTATCTGTAACATATTCTCCACAAAGCTTGAAAACCAGATATTGAGCAGCATCAAAAAATTTCTTCATCTGCGAAGCGATTTCGGGCTCATGACGAATAAACCAGACTACCTTGGGTATGATTTCTTCGCTGGTTAGTTTTAAGTGATACTTGTGATTGATTTCATCCAATTCTCTAACAGCGCGATTGTCTGAATACAAGATGGCACCATATACCGGCTTTCCATTCTCATCGGTTGGGCCAAAGTTTGGATGTAATCCACTTGGAAAAACTGCTTTGATCTGCTGTGGATTGATCTCATTTTCTAACAACATTTTCCGGATAACCCAACAGGGGTTTTGCCACCAATTTCTTTCGATGTCATGTTCCACCCATCCGATGTTGGGATACTGACAACTATGCTCCAGAAACGCCTCTGCAACCACTTTACCATCGAGGGAGACAATCGCGCCCTTAACCCCTTGGGTGCCAATATCAATTCCTAGCAGCAAATCTTCATTGGATGGGTTCATCATGGTTTACCTGTTGGATGCCTTTCAGCGCCGCACACGACGCACGTGAAATTGAATGCGGTCACCCCGGTGATAATCTCGTGAATAGATTATAGGCTCAGCTAAGTCGCTATAAATTATTTGTTTCAGGAGAATCCAGGTTAGGTTTTCGGATTCAAATGGCAATGATTCTCTTTCGATGCGACAGGCATGAATTGTTGCTTGGGAATATCTCAGGGGTTTCCGAAGCTTTTCTTCAACATACTCGAATAATGAACCCTTAAAATCTTCTTCACTCCACTGATTCGGTAAAAATTTCACAGGAATTGTGTCAATCGAATAAATAATAGGCAGACTACCCGCATAACGAATGCGCTCGATGGAAAGCACTTCCTGATTCGAGTCGATTTGGAGCAAGCCGCACAATTCCGAATTCGGAGAATGTCTTTCTACCTTTAGGAGTTTGTTCTCGGTACTGATGTTGTAACTGGATAATAATTCTGTCACACTTTGCAAGTTTGAGATGTCAATGTCTAAGTTAGAAGGGAGCGAGAGGATATATCTACCGGAGCCATGCTTGGTTACGATAATTCGCTCCTCTTCTAATAACTGTAAAGCTTCTCGCATACTCAGACGACTGACATTGAGGATTTCTTGTAGGCGTTCTTCCGATGGCAATTGGTCGCCGGGCTGTAAACCCTGCTCTCGAATAAATTCCAGCAGAGCATCCCGGATTAAGTAACGGATAGGCTTACCATTGGGATTTAAGAAAGATTTCATCAGGCTTCCAAAGTCATCAGATATCAGATGACTTGGAGTATAACAACAAAACCTGAAGGTGTCAAGGGATCGCGTTCTATCGGGTGCGCTAAAAAGTTTTTACTGGTGATTACCCAGATCTATGGTAAAAAAGGGCTCCGCTCCTTTGGTATAACAAGATAAACCAAATCCCAATACCAGGAGCAGAGCCTATGGAAAGTTTACCGCAAAATGGGCAAGCTGTGATCCGGGCAACCGAGAAAGCCCTGAAAGATTTTTTACAAC
>QEXX01000109.1 GCA_003130835.1 Anaerolineae bacterium
CGCCATCGATTGTGCCCCGGCGAGATAGCGCTCAAAGAATGAGCCTTCTCCTACCTCACGCACCAACGCAATGCGTACCTTCTTGTTCGGATCCGCAAAGGCCGCCGGAATCCCCGTTTCTGTTGCGGGAGCAGTTTCTCCCGATGGCGCTTCCGTTACATTTGGTCCTTGAGCAGGTTGTTGGGGTTGAGCGGTTTCAGGAGGAGGGGGAGCTTGAGTTGGGGGTTGTGAAGGGGGGGCGCACGAAGCAAGAAGAGTGACAAACAAAAGAAACACATGCAACAGTAGGGTGGTCGGGTTGGGCTTTCTCATAGATTCCTTCCTTATTTGTTAAAATTTTATGTGCGGCTAATCACCGCGTCCAATCAAAGGTAAGGAAGAGAGACTGTACAATTGTTCAACTGTGAACAAATATACAATATCATATTTTGTTTGCTATGTCAATAGGGATTCACACGAGTTAAAACCGGTTAATCCCGTTTCTTGACAGGGGCTATACTCTCGGTTATAGTGCAAACCATGAGACCGTTTTTACTGCCCCTGCGGTTGCCCTCCATTTCACTACTCCTTATATTAATTTTCAGCTTGGCTTGCAACCTGCCCGGCTTTCTCCTGCCTCCCCAATCCGACTCGCCAGAACCTCAGCCGGCGACCCCTACAGCCACCTCCGCTCTTCTCTTCCTCCCTACCCTTGCACCGACTGCCACCCCTTATCCAACCGTTTTGCCGGCAACCAGCATCGCGAGTGGCGAGCGCGCTTTGAGCAACGGCGATTGGGAACAAGCCCTGCAGGAGTTCCGCAGGGCGGCTGCGGCAGCCGAAGACCCCGACCTGCAAGCGGCGGCTCTATTAGGGGAAGGTAAAGCCCGTTATGAAGTGGGGGATTATCGGGGAGCCATCAACTCGCTTGAGCAGCTTTTGCACGATTACCCCCAATCCGCCCATGTCCCCTACGCTCACTTCGTGCTTGGGGAAAGCTACAATGCTCTAGAACGGTATAGTGAAGCCGCCGATGCTTTTTTGAATTATCTTGCCTATCGGTCGGGGGTGGTGGATGCCTACGTGCTGAATTTGCGCGGCGATGCCCTTTTGGCGGCCGGCCGCTATACCGAAGCTGCCAATGATTATCGCGCCGCCCTTCAATCCCCTTCCCTTCTCGATCCCTTAAGCATCCAGATCAAACTCGCCCGCACCCATGCCCTGGCGGGCGATTATCAAACCGCCATCGCGCTTTATGACGACGTCTATAACCGTACCAGCAGCGATGCCGTCAAAGCGCAGATGGCCTACCTGAAAGGGCAGGCATTCACTGCCTTGGGCCAACTGCAAGAGGCTTACGCGGCCTATTTGGATGCGGTCAATAACTATCCAACCGCCTACGCTTCCTATCAAGCACTGGTAATCCTAGTGGATGCCGGGCTGCCGGTGGACGATCTCAACCGTGGTATCGTGGATTACTTCGCCGGGCAATATGGAGTTGCTCTGGCGGCCTTTGACCGCTATTTCCAGAAAGGCGGCTCAAACCGCGCCACGGCCTTATATTACTATGGCTTAACCCTGCGGGCAAGCGGAGCCTTCGAAAAAGCGATCAAAGCCTGGGACACCTTGATTGCCGAATTTCCCGAAGACCGGTTTTGGGATGACGCTTGGGAGCAAAAGGCTTATACCTTGTGGAACTTCATGCGAGCGTACAACGCCGCCATCGAGGTTTTGCTGAACTTTGTTCAATCCGCCCCCAATCACCCGCGCGCTGCTGAATTTCTTTTCGATGCCGGCCTGGTTGCTGAGATGGACGGGCAACTGCAACGCGCAGCGGAGATTTGGGAGAAGCTCGAGCCGCAATATCCGGCCAGCGAGTATACCTATCGGGGCGTTTTCCTAGCCGGCATTAGCCGTTACCGCATCGGTGATTACAACGGTGCCCTGGTCTTGTTCAGCCGCGCCCTAAGCCTCGCCCCCAATCCGCGCGATCGAGCAGCCGCCTATCTTTGGCAGGGAAAATGCCAAAAAGCCTTAGGGGAGGATGCTAATGCTCAAGTGACTTGGGGTCAAGCGGTGAATATAGACCCCACCGGGTACTACAGCGAGCGCGCCCGCGAGCTGATCTTGGGACAAGCGCCCTTTACCCCGCCGCAGGTGATTGACCTAGCCGTTGACCTCGAAGGCGAACGTCGTCAGGCAGAGCAATGGTTGCGTTCGACCTTTCAAATTGGCACCGAAGTCGATCTCAGCGGGATGGGAGAATTGGCTCTGGATGCCCGTTATCAACGCGGCCTCGAGTTATGGCGGCTTGGTTTATATGACGAAGCGCGGCAGGAGTTTGAGAATTTACGGATTGCCATCTCTCAAGATGCAGTCAACAGCTTTCGCTTGATGAACGCCATGTTAGAACTGGGTGCCTATCGGCTGGCAATCTTCTCTGCCCGCCAAGTGCTGAATCTGGCCGGATATGACGACGCCACCTCGGTCAGCGCTCCCCTGTACTTCAATCACGTGCGCTTCGGGCTCTATTTCAGTGACTTAATCCTGCCTATCGCTCAAAAATATCAATTGCATCCCTTGCTCCTGTTCAGCATTGTGCGCCAAGAGAGTGCCTTTGAGGGATTTGTGCGCTCGTCTGCCGGGGCGCGTGGACTCATGCAGATCATGCCGGCAACTGGCGATGAAATTGCCCAAAATCTCGGTTGGCCGCCCAACTATACCACGGCTGATTTATACCGCCCCCAAGTGAGCGTTGAATTTGGAGCATATTATCTTGCTAAGTGGCGCGATTATTTTCAGGGAGATCTATACGCAGCCCTGGCAGCCTATAACGGCGGACCGGGGAATGCGATGGCTTGGCAGAAACTCGCCAACGGTGACCCTGATTTGTTTCTGGAGGTCATCCGCTTTTCTGAAACGCGCGATTATTTACGGGGAGTTTATGAAATTTTCGGCTTGTATCGGCGAATCTATAATAGGACGCCCTGATATGGAGAAAAAAGCGATGAAATTCTCGGAAGATTTTTATCGCAAGGTTTTTGATCAGCTCTTTGAGGGCGTGTTGATTGTTGATCTCCAACAGCGAATCACGTATTGGAATACAGGTGCAGAAACGATCAGTGGCTTTTCAAGCCAAGAGGTGCTTGGGCAACACTGGGAAGAGGTGCTCAAGCCTACAGTAGAAGAAAGTTACTTAGGCAAGGAGAAATCTCTTCTGGATTCGGTGATGATGCAAGGCTGCAAGTGGGAAGTTGATCTTTTCCTTCGCCACAAAGAAGGGTATCATGTGCCGGTTCGCTTGCGTGTCTTACCCTATAAAGAAAACCAAGCTGAGAGCATCGGCGCCGTAGTGATCTTTCGGGATAATACGGTCTTCCTCACTGCCCGCCATCCGACAAGCGAGCGTCAACAAATTACCGACTTGGATCCACTCACCAACCTCGGCAATCGGCGCTTTAGCGAAGTCAGTCTTGGTGCAGCCGTCCAAACCTACGAGCAATGGGCAGAACCGTTTGGGGTTTTATTGATCGACGTAGACGACTTCAAGTTCGTCAACGATACCTATGGTCATGACATTGGGGATCAAATGTTAAAGGTCGTAGCGGATACCCTCAAGTACAGTGTACGCACGAGTGACTATGTTGGGCGATGGGGAGGAGAGGAGTTCTTGGTTGTTCTCTATGAAGTCAGCGGAACTCAAATCAAGACTATTGCAGAAAAACTACGCCGCTTGGTAGAGCATAACTCCTTAATTACCGAAAAAGGCGAAATTGGGGTTACCATTTCCATTGGCGGTACTTTAGCCCAACCGGGCGATACGCTTCGTTCCATCTTAGCGCGAGCGGATCAAGCGCTATCTCAGAGCAAGCAAGCGGGCAAAAACCGAAGCACGATTATTTGATCGAAACCACCTGCCCTCCGCACAGTTCAACCAGCATCTGCGGGGTAAGCTTGAAGACAGCGTGCGGGGTGCCGGCCGCCGCCCAAAGCTCATCGTATTGCAAGAGGTCTTCATCGATAAAGGTCTGGATCGGTTGGAGATGACCAACTGGCGGTACACCCCCGATGACAAAGCCGCTTTGTTGGCGGACAAAATCGGCATCGGCTTTCCCCAATGGTTCGCCAATCAACGCTTCAATGGCTTTCTCGTTCACCCGATTAGCGCCACTGGCAATGACCAGAATGGGCCGTTGGCTGCGTTTGGCTTTGAAAATCAGCGATTTGACGATCTGAGCGACCTCACAACCGACCGCTTGGGCTGCTTCCACTGCCGTTCGGGTAGATTGAGGCAACTCGACTACCTCAACTTCTATGCCTCGCTGTCGAATCGCTTCTTGAACTTTTTGAGCGCTAGAACTGAGCCTTTGGTTCATCTTCTCAAGCCCTGTAATGAGCCTATACCCAGCCGCGGCGCTTGACCCACCAAAACATCACCAGAGGAGTCAGGGTCAAGATGAGGAGGGTGATTACAAAGAAGGCAAGCCCGGTCCAGGTTTGTAAAAGCCCTTCTACGGGAGCGAAGAAATTCATCCCGAAAAAGCCGGTAATAAAGGAGATAGGCATAAAAAGAGTGGTGATGATGGTCAGCGTTTTCATGATGTCGTTCATGCGGTTGTTGATCACCGAGAGGTAAATATCCAAGGTTCCCCCAATTAAATCACGAATCGACTCGCTCAAATCGTGCAAGCGCACCAAATGGTCATAAATATCCCGAAAGTACACCCTAGCTTGCCTGTCGATCACTGCAAAATCGTCTCGCGCCAGCTTATTCAGAACCTCCCGCTGTGGGGCGATCACCCGCCGTAACTGAGCCATCATCCGCTTGAGCAGGAAGATTTTTTCCACAATCTCGGGTTGGGGTTGATGAAAGACGCTGATTTCTAGTTGTTCAATCTCCTGATCGATCTGGTCTAAAACCGGTAAATAGCTGGTCACCACTTTATCAATCAGACGGTATAGCAAGGCATCGCTCCCCGATTTCCAATGGCGATCGTGCTGTTGGCATTCTTCCCAGACAAGGTTAAGGGCTTGTATCGGTCGGTCATGGTGAGTCACCATATAGTTCGAACCGAGGAAAATATCTAACTCTAAGGTTTCTAACTTTGTTTCCCCAGAGACTTCGAATTGGATGGCGTGAAGGACAATGTACAGATACTGTTCCCAATCGTCGATTTTCGGAATATGACTCTCGTGTAAAGCGTCGTCAATGGCTAAAGGGTGAAAGCCGAACACCTCCCGTAAGAGGGGTTCGTCAATTTGCGGTGAGGAAGCTTCAAAATCGAGCCAAAGAAGATGATTTTCCCTTGTGAGAGCGTTCTGCAGGGAGTGGATATCGGTTGGGGAGGGGGTTGCCTTTTCCCCGTCAAAAAGGTAAGCTCGAATCATCCCAAAATACCCTGTTCCAACGATTGTTTATGAAGCGGAGAGACTGCCTCGCAAAGCAGCACGCTCTATCTCAGGCAAGGGCAGGAGCTCACCGACTTTTCTGGCAAGCATCCAAAGCTGAGCAATGGCTTCCAACCGTTCGAGCTTGATCAGCGCTTCCTCTAAGGTCTTTCCAACGGTCAGGCTGCCATGATGGTCTAGCAACAGTACATCATGGTTGGCGAGATAGGGCAAAAGCTGTTCCCCCATCTGGGCTGTGCCCGGCCGGGCATAGGGCACGGTTGGGACGTCGCCTAGGGCAGTCAAACCTTCGGGAACTAAGTCGGATGGAAAAGGTTGCCCGATCAAGGTCAAGGCAACCGCCAGCGGTGGATGGGCATGGATCACCGCTTTGACATCCGGGCGATGCCGATACACGGCAAGGTGCATCAAGTATTCAGAGGAAGGCTGGTTGGAGGAAAGACGGGAGCACAAGTTGCCGTCCAAATCGATCTGAACGATTTGGTCAGGCTGCAGCCAGGCTTTATAGGCGCCGGCCGGCGTGATCAAGATGCGATTCTCGGAGAGACGGGCAGAGAGATTGCCATCGCTGGAACGGGAAAGGCCATTTTGGGCAATCTGGCGGGCTGTTCGGACGATTTCATTGCGCAGTTTCGTTTCAAGGATGCTCATATGGTCTATTATATTTGATTTTTTCCCATTTACTTGGGTGGGATGCCTATACACAACGTTGTTGAATTGTCTAGGTATTGTCATCGCTTTCCCCCTCGCAGTGGCAGGCGTCCCCGCCTGCGAAACTCGGTGAACGAGGACGTCCACCCTGCGGCGTTACCTTGCGGGTTGAGTAGCGCAGCGTACCGAAACCCGCAGGATCAGGTCTCGATACGGCGGGAAGAGCACCCGCCTACTCGACCCGCAGGAAATACGCGGGTTGAGTAGCGCAGCGTACCGAAACCCGCAGGAAATACGCGGGTTGAGTAGCGCAGCGTACCGAAACCCAACGATCGAATTTCCACGTATGTGTCCTGCCTGCAAGACTCGATGGACGAGGACGTCCACCCTCCAAGATAAGCGAAGTTCAGACAGGCTCGCTTGATCTCCCTTGAAGTGGCAGGCGTCCCCGCCTGAGTAGTTCCCATGGACGAAGGTCTTCTACCACCCACTGCGGAGAGCAAGCGAGCTCCAAACAGGTTCCTCCAAAGGAGATGACTCATTGTATAATGAGCGGTTGGAGAAATGAAAGTAAACGTTCTGGAATGTATTTCCATTGATCCAGCCAAAGCCTGCCTCTTATCCTGCGCCATCCCAGCCAAGCGCCAACAAGAAAACACAACCCTACTTGGGGTGGGCGATTGGCGGTTTGCGAGTCTTATGGCAAGCTTTTTCCCATTCTCAAGCAAAACCTAACCGTTCGGGAGGCAAACGGTGAACATCGTTATTACCGGTTCGGTCGCTTACGATTACCTGATGAGTTTTCCCGGCTACTTCAAGGAGCATATTCTCCCCGAACACATCGAAAACATCAGCCTTTCTTTTTTGGTGGAGACGATGGAAAAACGGCGCGGCGGAATTGCCCCGAACATTGCCTATACCTTAGCGCTATTTGGCGAACGACCGCGTCTGCTGGCTGCAGTCGGAGAGGATTTTGAGGACTATCGGCGTTGGCTGGAAGAGAACGGCATCGATACGCGCGGCGCCAAGGTAATCCCAGGCACCTTTACTGCCTCGTTTTTCGCTAACACCGATCTATCCAACGCTCAAATTGCCACCTTTTACACCGGAGCAATGGCGTATGCCTCGCAGTTACGCCTAACCGATTTAGATGGCGAAAGACCCGACCTGGTGGTCATCTCTCCTAACGATCCACAGGCAATGAAACAGTACGTTGACGAGTGCATTAGCTTGGAGATCCCCTACCTATATGATCCCAGCCAACAGATTGTACGTTTGACTGGCGAGGAAGTCCGCCACGGTATCGATCATGCCCTGGCGTTGTTTGTCAATGAATACGAGTTTGCCCTGATTCAAAAAATGACAGCCTATCAGCCCGAAGAGATTGCCCGCCGAGTGCGTTTTATGGTGGTCACCTGCGGCGAATGCGGTGCCGAATTGTACGCCGAAGGACAGCATATTCACATCCCTGCCGTCCCGCCGCAAAAGATTGCCGATCCGACCGGCGTCGGCGACGCCTTTCGAGGCGGTTTCTTGGCAGCTTACGCGCGTGGCTTAGATTGGGAGACTTGTGGTAAAGTGGGCGCCCTGGCAGCTACCTACTGCTTGGAGCAGCACGGCACTCAAAGCCACCGCTATACGCCAGCTGAGTTTATCCAGCGCTTCCGCCAAGTCTTTGACGACCAAGGCAAGCTGGATGTCTTTTTGAAATTTTGAGTTTTTCCGAGAGGGATCAGCAATTTTGGATGCCGCCAGTTGCAAGCGAGCTTCCAGCCGTCTGTGGCAAAGATGTTATAATGCGCGCCAGGTGGGGTTCGGGA
This sequence comes from Anaerolineae bacterium, assembly GCA_003130835.1. Lineage (GTDB taxonomy): Bacteria > Chloroflexota > Anaerolineae > Anaerolineales > UBA4823 > NAK19. Next base: position 7,860 of record QEXX01000109.1, read on the forward strand.
GTATCCAACAACCCCCCAGGATCATCTCTAACCGCCAATAAGGAGTTCTCATGGAAAAATACGACATTCGTGACCTCAACCTCGCCGAAGGAGGCCGGCGCCGTATCGACTGGGCAAAGCGCGAAATGCCGGTGCTCGGTCTGATTCGCCAACGTTTTGCCAAAGAAAAACCTTTACAAGGGTTGCGTATCTCGGCTTGCCTGCACGTCACCACCGAAACGGCAAACTTAATGGACACCCTGCACGCCGGTGGGGCTGATGTGGTGTTAACCGCCTCAAACCCGCTTTCTACCCAGGACGATGTGGCGGCTGCCTTGGTGAGCTACTTTGAAATCCCGGTCTTTGCGATTAAGGGAGAAGACCACGCTACCTATTACCGTCACATCGATGCGGCCCTAGATCATCGTCCACACATCACCATGGATGACGGGGCCGATTTGGTCAGCACGATGCACAAATCGCGCCGCGAACTACTGGAGAACATGCTGGGTGGCACCGAAGAGACCACTACCGGGGTCATCCGTTTGCGCGCCATGGCCGCCGATGGAGCGTTGGGCTTTCCGGTCATTGCCGTCAATGACGCCATGACCAAACATTTCTTCGACAACCGCTATGGCACCGGTCAATCCACCATTGACGGCATCGTGCGCGCGACGAACATTCTCTTAGCGGGCAAAACCTTTGTGGTCGCCGGCTATGGCTGGTGTGGACGCGGCTTAGCCATGCGAGCGCGCGGTCTAGGCGCCAATGTGATCGTCACCGAAGTCGATCCCCTGCCGGCTCTCGAAGCCGTGATGGATGGCTATCGGGTGATGCCCATGGACGAAGCTGCTCCTATTGGCGATATTTTCGTCACCGTCACCGGCGACATCAATGTCATCGACCGCCGCCACTTCGAGGTGATGAAAGACGGCGCCATTGTAGCCAACTCCGGACACTTTAATGTCGAGATCAACATCCCCGCCTTAGAGGAGATGGCGGTTGAGAAACGCCTCGTGCGCCCGTTTGTCGAGCAATATGTTCTTAAGGATGGACGCTGTATCCACCTGCTAGGTGAAGGACGGCTGATCAACTTAGCGGCGGCCGAAGGTCACCCTGCCAGCGTGATGGACATGTCGTTTGCCAACCAAGCCCTAAGCCTAGAGTATCTTGCCAAACACGGCAAAGAGATGGAAAGAAAAGTCTATGCCGTGCCGGAAGCCATCGACCGCCAGATCGCGCAGCTAAAACTAGATGCGATGGGTGTGCGCATCGACACCCTCACAGAGGAACAGCGCAAGTACTTGAGTTCCTGGGAAGAAGGAACTTAAGACCAGAATGGAAGGAAAAAGAGCACAATTAATCGGCAAAAAATATTAATCTTTCATGAGCGAAAAACCCTTGACTCTCATTTAGGATTAAGTTATAATGCCACTAATCCAACATTAATCTTTCATAGGGGATTCTTCCTGAAAGGAGGTGCTGCCTAGAGAAGATTAAATGTGGAGAAGCCGCAAGGCAAAAAATCCTAACCTTAAAAAATCTTTTCAAGGAGGTTAATTGTGAACAAGCGTTTGATCATCTTCGGTGTACTGCTCGCAGCCCTGTTGCTGTCGGCAGCCAGCCCCTGGCCGGCGATCTTGACCGTCTATAACTACACCGGCGATAATATCTACATCACCCTAAAGTATCGCGGCGAGCAGAAGTACTTCCTGACCGCCACCCCGCAAGGAAATAGCGCAGACTACTATGTCTCTCGCTTCGACATCGTGCGACGTGTCTACAGCGCTCAGGTTACTGCCTGCTCCACCACCACATCGTGGGGCCGCCTACGCATGGCTTCCAACGTCCGCTTGGTGTTCCCTGATTGCACGGCAATGAAGCAATGGACCGCCAAATTCTGGGGCGAGCCCACCATGGAGAAAGTCAACTTCTTTGTTGCTCCTAACGGCGCAGAGTTTACTCCTCCTGATTCTGGATGGTGGGGTGGCTACAGCTTCAAGAATAAAGCCGGAACAATTCAGGCTTTCCGCTTCCTGTACGATCTGCCCTAAGTCTTAGATTTTGTCAAAAAAAGCCCCACCAAAATCGGTGGGGCTTTTTTTGGTATAATGTGATTCCGATATGATTCATCCTTGCTGCTTTTAACCAGAGAAATAAGCTTCTTCCTGAATAGAGTTCATCTACCAAGCAGGCAATGGAATTTTCCCAGTTGAATCAATTCGGAATAAAAAATTGTCTATGCTATAAAAAATTGGAGGCTCGCTTTGAAGAGGATTAACACCCGGTTGGCTCTGTGGCATTGCATTTTTGTTTTTCTGTTTTTGGCTGTGGGTCTCGCGGCTTGCGGCTCAGCAGCCACAGCGACTATTCCTCCTGAAATCACGGTTAACCCTTCGACTCCAGAGGGTAGGATGCCTACCGCTACTGTATCCGCCACTGTTTCTGCGGATTTCGAACAAAAAATCGAAGAAGGAAAGGCGTTAATCCAGTCAGGGGAGATTGATAAAGCGATTCAAATCTTCGATCAGGTTATCGCTTCAGACCCGCAAAACGCTTCTGCTTATGTCCAACGTGCCATCGCTAAATCCATCCAGAAGGATTACGAGGCCGCCTTAGCTGATTTCAACAAAGCAGTTGAACTGCGTCCGATGGATGCAATCATTTTGAACACGCGTGGAAAATTCTTCGCCGGCTATGAGAAATACAATGAAGCGCTTGCCGATTTTGAGAAAGCCATCCAATTGGATCCAACTTACGCCAGCGCGTATGTCAATCGGGCAAACATTCTCGCCGATATGGGAGAGTTTGAACAAGCCCTTGCTGATTATAATAAAGCCTTAGAATTAAAAGGGGAACTTGCAGATATCTATTACAATCGGGGCACCACCTATGGACTCATGGGACAATTCGATCAGGCGGTGGAAGATTTTCGTAAGTACATTGAACTTTCTCCCGATGATCCATGGGGATATTATCGCTTAGCCGGTGCCTACGCTGAATTAGGCGACCTTGACACAGCTCTGTTCAATATCAACAAAGCCATCGAAATCTTACCTGACAACGCCGAGATTTACTTCCTGCGCGGTTTGATCTACGCCCAAAAACGCTTAACCAGTAATGCCATTGCCGATTTCCAAAAAGTGATCGAGCTCAGCGAAAGCGAAGACCTCGACGCGCAAGCTCAAGAGTGGATTCAATTCCTCCAATCCAACCCTCAGTAAAACTTCTCGCATCCCATGCAGGTATCTTCTAGATTCAAGGCAGTCTTGCAAGCCAAAACGGCTCTCATCTTCACCCCGCTCACTCTTCTTCTCCTCGACCAGCTTAGCAAGGCGTGGGTGCGGGCAACCATCCCCTTAGGCGAGTCGCGCCTGATCATCCCCGCTTTAGGGCGCTCCTTGCGCATTGTTCACATTGACAATCCGGCCGCGGCCTTTGGCTTATTGGGAGAAGAAGGGGGTACTTTCATCACCATTTTCGGCTTTGTGGCAATTGGGTTGATCTTGTTTTTCTACCCGCGCATTGCGGCTTCTGAAGCCTATATGCGCTGGGCGTTCGGGTTTTTGCTGGCGGGCTTCAGCGGCAACTTAATCGATCGCCTGTGGCAAGGCTATGTGACCGACATCTTCGTTGTGCTCCTCCCCAATGCCTTTAACCTCGCCGACCTCGCCAACTTGACGGGCTTTTTGGTGCTGTTGATCGGCTACATGGAGGAGACTAGTAACGAACCGGCAGAACAGACAAAGCGCTAGTTAAGCGCGTTAACCGACCAGAGGAGCGCCTACGAAACGCCTTTTACCCACTTTCATCGGATATAGCCTGATCTTTTCGGCTAGCTTGGGTTTGATCCTATCCCTGAGCGGGTTGATCGCCACTTGGATGTATTCCCCGGGCCTCAGCCAAACCCTTCAGGAACAGGTGCAGCTTGCCGAGTCGGTCATGGACACTACCGCACAAGGCTTGGAAGTGGCTTCTCAAACCCTGGAGTCCACGCGTCTAACCCTCCAAACCTTGGATGAAACTGTGCAAACCTTCTCCCAGGCCATCACCGATACCGTGCCCCTGTTGGACACCATTGGGGCGGTGGTAGGAGAAGATTTACCCAAGACGATTGCCTCCACCCAAACTTCCCTGAATACTGCCCAGCAGAGCGCTCGTGTGATCGATGGTATTCTGCGGACGCTTACCGCAATCCCCTTTTTCCCTGGCGATCCCTATCAACCGCAAGTGCCTCTGCATGTTGCCTTAAGTGAGGTCTCGCGTAGTCTAAACGGCTTGCCCGAATCGTTTCGCGCGATGCAGGATAATTTGACCCAATCGAGTGCCAATTTAGCCACCGCACAGGCAGACATTCAGCGGGTGCGCGGCGAAGTGGTTCAAGTGAAAAGCAGCTTGAAGCAAGCCCAGCAGATCCTCAGCCAATATCGAGAAACTGCCCTCACCCTGCGCAACCAACTGGAGAGCCTACGCCTTGCGATTCCCGTCACGACGCGCTGGGCGAGCCTCTTTCTCTCTCTATTCTGGCTGTGGCTTGCGATGGCGCAACTCGGCTTGCTCACGCAAGGTTTAGAACTCAGCCACCGTCAGGCGCCGCAAGCGCAGGAATAATCCTACTCCATCCACCCCGTTATTTTAATTTTTCGGCTTTGGCAAATTCCCGATAGAGGCTCAGCTTGTCTAAAACCTCTCGGGTGTCGTCGTCGAGGTCACCCGTGATCAACTTGCGCAGATAGACTGCCAAGCCCGGGCCAAGCATAAAGCCTTGTCCGCACATCCCGACAGCGTTGAGATATCCGTGCACCCCTTCGACCTCGCCAACGATGGGAGAGCCATCTGGCGTCATGGGATATAGACCGCGCCAGGTGCGCCGCACCCGAAGGTTGCGCAGCCGCGGCATCAGGTTGATCATGCGCCGTGAGACCTGCGGCAAAAAGATAGACGTTTCGCGTGTGTCGGTGCCAAGGATGGGTGGGTTCGGCGTGATACAAAAGATGATCTGTCCGGTGTGATGTTGATAAAAATAATAATTTGCCGAACCAGCCATCTCCGCGGTAGGGTCAAGCGGACGGATATCGACCACCATCGGGCGTAGGAAAGGTGCTACCGGCTCGGTAATACCGCCTTCGTGCGAGTCTGGCTGTACTGGCACATCGACTCCGACCATGGCCGCCACCTCTTTTGCCCAACCGCCGGCAGCGTTTACCACCATAGGGGTGGCGTATTCTCCTTGATCGGTGACCACACTGCGCACAGCTCCATGGTCTTGGCAGATAGCCGTGACGGTTTCACGGTAATGGAATTCGGCACCCAGTTGCTTGGCGCGCCGTTCAAAAGCCAAGGCGGAAAGCATCGGCGAAGCGCTGCCATCGCCCGGCGAGAAGGTGCCGCCGAGCAAACCTTCAGGGTTCAGGGAAGGGATAATCTTCAGATAATCTTCCCGATCATACCAGTCAATATCCAAACCAAATTGTTTCTGGATCACCAGCAAGTCTTTAAGGGTCTTCTCTTCCTGCTCGCGATAGGCGACAAACGCATAGCCGCCCTGCAACCAACCGATATCATCGCCATAGGTTTCTTTCCAGGTGGAGAAAATCTCAATGCTCTTCAGACAGATGCGAATCTTGGCGATGTCGGAATGCGTGGCGCGAATGCCGCCAATGGCCGCCTTGTTGGAACCTTGGCCCACGCTGGCAAAGCGGTCGATCACCAGCGTTTTCAGCCCCGCTTCGGCGAGTTGCCATGCCAACGGTGTGCCGACACTGCCTGCTCCGATGATCACAACATCATACGAGGGAATGCTCATCTTGCTCTCCATCTCCGTGTCGAAAGACTTATTCATCCTTTACCCCGGCAAAAACGCCTAAAGGCACCTCGATAAACAAAGGCCGCAGGGTGTTCTCGGTGACTTCAGCCGGCTGAATACCTAGCTCGCGGAAGGCGCGCTTGATGATGCTGCTGCAAGTTTTTCCACCGCAGGCACCCATGCCGGCGCGGGTGATGGCTTTAGTTTCGTTCATATCGCGCACCCCCGAACGGATGACGTCTTTGATCTCTGCTAGGGTGACCCGCTCGCAGCGGCAGACAATGGTGTCATCTTCCAAACGCTCTACCCACTGTTCGGTGGGCTGGCTGACCCAATTCTCCTGCACGCGGATGCCAGCAATTCGGGTGGCGATCTGGCGCGGGGCGCGCACTTTGACCAGCATTGTGCGATCGGTTGCCTTCGCTATGCGTGTGCGGATTACTTCGACTTCTCCGAGCAGGTTGCCGGCCGTATCGGTCACGGTTACCCAATCACCCGCTTTGAGGCTCTCTTTCTCAAACTCGTATGGGATGGTTACGTGGGCAAATTCTGCTTCCTTGCGCATGTCCACCAACGTAATTGCCAAGCCCGGACAGATGGTGACACATTTTTCGCAGGCGATGCAGGTGGTGCCTAGCTTTTTGGCAATGTAATCCGGCACCTTGCGGATGTCTTCGGGGTCGATGTAGATGGCACCCTGTGAACAGACAGAAGTGCACGGGTTGCAAGGGATCTCCTGCGAGCAATGCAGCACAGGGAACACCGTTTCATCTTCAGGAATGGTCTCTTGGGTCACTTTGCCGGGGCGAGATTTGAGGATCTCGGCTGTGCGGAACCACTCGGCGGGAATTTCAAAGCCATTTTTGCCCAAATAGCGGGCGATCTCCAAGCCACGAATCTTGCCGGAGAACATGGCTGCTGAAGCCTCGGCGACTTCATCGGCGTCTCCCGCTGCGTAAGCCACCATGCCGAATTCTTTAGCTTTGCGGTAAAACTCATCGACCGGATCAAGGCCAACAGCGATCAACAACGTATCGCATTCAAAGGTGCGCTCCGTTCCGCGAATGGGTTGCCAGTTTTCATCGACCTTGGCAATGGTCACCGATTCAACCGATTCCTTGCCGTTGGCGCTGACAACCGTGTGCGAAGTGTAGACCGGCACACCCATCCGCACCAGTTTGTCTTTATGCACCTTATAGCCGCCGCATTCGGGCAAGGCTTCTACCAGTCCAACAACCTGAATGCCGGCTTGCAGGGCGTGATAGCCGGCGATCAGGCCGACATTGCCGCCGCCGACAATGAACAACCGCTGCGAGGCGCGCACCAGATCGCGGTTGACCAAGGTCTGAAAAGCTCCGGCGCCATACACGCCGGGCAGTGTATTGCCCTTAAAGGTAAGCGATTTTTCGCGCGCTCCGGTGGCAACCAAAAGCACTTGGGGTTCGATCAGCACATATTCACTGTTGCCGTGCTCGTCTATCAAAGAGCGCACCACGCCCACGCGCTGATCGCTGAACACCGCCACAGCGGTGGTATTGAGCCAGGTGGTCACGGTGGGATATTGCGCCACTTCGTTTTCTAAGCGGGTAGCGATATCGATGCCGCGCGTGCCGGCATAGCAGGCGTTGATCGAGCCGAAAAAGCGATGGGTTTGCAGCACCAATTTGCCGCCAAGACGATGTTTATCGTCTACAATCAGGGTGCGAATGCCGCGTTGCCCCAATTCGATCGCGGCTGACAAACCCGCCGGTCCGCCGCCGATGATCAAGACCTCGGTGGATACGATGCGGGTCGGCTGAAATTCGCGTGCCGCTGGCACTTCGGGCAAATTGGGCAAACCCCGCAAAGGTTCTACTTTCATGCCAGGCCGCAACAACGTCATGCAGGCTTTGACCGCCAAGCCGTCGGCAATGACCGTGCATTGGGCACATTGACCATTAGCGCAAAAGATGCCCTGCGGTGAGCCATCTTTAGGGTGATAGCCGAAGATGCGGATGCCATTGGCAAACAGGGCCGACGCAATGGTCTCGTTAGCGAAGCCCTGCAGAGTTTTTCCTTGCCAAGTGAAGGAAATTGGTTGGCGTTCCGGAATGGGAAGGATGGGATGGGATTGAATACGGTATTTAGACATGCAAATGAAACCTCCACATAAGCAAAAACAGCTCAGGAGGGCATAATCGACACCCTCTGTTCTTCATCATTGAAAGGATAGCGCAACAAAGGATGGGGATATAGTGATAATTATCACAAGTTTGACATTAGGGAATCAACCTTATCGGTGTCAAATCTCGCCAACTGATCAATTTAGCCAAGGCTGGGTTTATTTTGTCGTTTGTGCCAAAGATGCTTGATAGGCTTTCCAGCCCGGACACCAGGTGGTGTGCCAGCGCCACAAACGCGCCACCAAACTGCGCGGCTTAGCCTCCGCCCGCTTGCGCATCGGGCAGGTTTCACAGGCAAATTTCTTTTCGTTAGCTGGAGAGTCTGGACTTGTCATTTGGTTCTTCCTTATCTAGCAACAATCGATTCGGTCGAAGGGTTTGCAAATAGTTGACCAATACCACTGTGCCCATTGCGCTAAGCAAGACGAACGGCAACACATAAACCCCCGTCTCGGCGAAGGTAACCGTTTCGGCTCGAAAAGCTTGCATCAACCGCTGACCAAGCACCACAATGCCAACCAGAATCATAAAGAAGGTCAGGATTGGCGCAAGAACAAACCCATTGGGTCGGTGGCGCAGCAAGTTGATGGCTGTCCACAGGAACAGCGGGGCGACCAATCCCCAATCTAAGATAGCCGTCACTTCCGTAGTGTAACTACCCAGCGTTGCAGGTGCCCCGTTGCGGAACACCGCTCGCCTCTATTACCGTACTTTTCGCAAAGGGTACTTCGCCCTGCAGGAATCGGTTTAAGAAGCACTTTCTTGCGTCCCTCTGCTATCGGTTCAATCAGCCAAGGGATAGCTGACGCGCAAGGTTGGCTGGGATACTGCCCTTGGAAGCTCTTAGGCGGATCTAAGCTGACTTGCTCATGGAGAGCTGCCACTGAACAGGAAGAATAGTACACCTAGCATCAACACTATCACCACAAAGATGGTGACGAACCACCAGCGACGCACCGTCCGTTGGGTGTTCGAGCGGGTAATCAGAGTCGGATCGTAAAAAGCCTTGAGCCATTGGGCAGCGGTCTCTAGCCATCGGCGGGCTTGCTCTGGCCTTGGACGAAGCAAGCCAAAGCCCAACTGTACGAAATGATCCGTCCCTGCATAGATATAAAATGGCTGTGCACCTTTCAATAGCTCGCTCAGCGCCTGTTGAATGGCAGGCGATTGCAGACGGCGTTCTAAATCGCCAAAATTCTTGGGGATGCCTAGAACCCTTAATCCCAGGGGGGCTAGCATGGGTAACGGGGTCGGATTCCAATCCGGTTCATAGAGCAAGCTGTTTTCAACTTCTTCGAGATTGGCGGTGCGAATCAGAAACCGACCGCGCAGCGGCATTTGAATGTCTATGGTCAAGAAGGTTAGCAGGGTTTGAGATGGATTAGAAGGATCTGAGAAAGGCAAATCGCGCATGCCAATCGCTACGGAATACTCTTTTTTTGTCAAGATATAAAAAACTTGCTCGGTCAGATACTGGAACAATGAGGCTTTCTTAAACCCTTGCTGAAGGAGAAAAGATTCTAAAGCAATCGATTGGAGAATCCTCTGCCGGCGGTGGTAGCCTAGCCAGAAGAGCGGTGCAATGGTGAGAAAAGGCAACAAGCAGAGAAAAAGCAGTAGGACATTCAGGGCGAAATTTTCAATCGGCGGATTCATCGTTGGTTCGTTTTGATCAACAAGCTTGTAATGATTCGAAGTGACTGCGCACCAAAGGTTGCCCTCGCTGTGTTAAGACCATTCTAGGAATGCAAGCTAGCCGAGTCCTGCCGGCGAAGGCCATCGAATGCTAGGTTGACCGTCAATGCACCTTTGGCACAGACATTGATGCATTCAAGGCACAAGATACATTCTGTCGAAAGAACGCGCTGCCCTTTGTGAAGATAAGCGGGGATATTGATATCCATTGGGCACATCTTGGTGCAGGCGCCGCAATCGGTGCATTTGTTTTGGTCGCCGGCGATCTTCAGCAGGGCAAAGCGAGCGGGGATTTTTTGCAAAGTGGGGATGGGGCAAACATATTTACAAAACGCGCGGTTATCTTTGAGGAGAAAGGCGAGCGCAATGCCAATTGCATAATAAAAAGCATTCCCGCCCAGTAACCAGGCCAATTCGGTGACGCTCTGCTCTTGCACCCGGTAGCCATACCCCCACCACAAGATGGCAACCAAACCTAGGCTAAGCCCAAAATGAACGTAGCGCAACGCCCAAAAGGGTGTCGCAAGCGGCGCTTGGCGATGGCGTTTGAAGGGTAACAGGTCAAGAATCATGGCCGTCCAACACGACCAACCACACCACCCGCGGTTGAAGAGAAAAACTCCAAAAATCTTGGCAACCAAATAATGAATCACAGCGCCATAAAACATCCCTGCCAACAGATAGAAGAAAAAGCCTTCGATTTGCATGTTTTCGCGGGCAACCAGGCCTAAGAAGAACAACATATAGGTGCCAACCAAGAACTGCGCCACTCGGCGCCCGACAGGTTTCTTTTTCGCCGGCAGGGAAAGGTAGATGACGATACCCACCGCAATCGCTGTGCCGATATAGCCAAAGTTGGCAAGGTAGAAAAGGTTATCGGTTGCCCACCACAACCCAAGAGCGATCGCCCAGAACAGGCAAAAAAGGAAGGCAGGCAGGAAATAGGATTTCAGTTTTGGGATCAAATTTTGTCGGGTCATTTCTTTCTCTGTTTGTCCTGTGAATGGATTGCACACCCTTTCACCCATTCGACAAGCTCCGCGCGGTGCTGTGAGCAACGCCCCAACCCCTTTCCCAGCGGGCGAGGGGAGCAGAGCGGGTTTGAGTAACCCAGCGTACCGAACCCCCCTACCCCCTGCCCTTTCTCGGCAAACGGGGGACGTGCCCCGCAACCAACCCCTGTGCTATCAAAGAGATGGATTGTTGATTCCTCCACTCCTTGCCATTCTTTCTTCGGTTACTCTCCAATTCGATTAACGTTACGCTCGGATTTCGATAGTGCCGGCAGTAACAGGACAACCAATGAAAGCACCAGCAAAGGAAGATGCATCACACCCAACCAGCGGGTTTCTGAGTTCGCCCAATGGTTTAAGTTGAACAAACCGTACAACAAGCCGTTAAAGGCGGTCAGCCGCAGGGCAAAGGCGTTCACTTTGGGATAGGCGAGCAGGAGCAAAAAGAGCAGCATGGGGGTCATAAAGCAAAAGGCAAAGCCATAGTCGGGAGAGGTTAGGAGCAGCCAAGGGTTAAAATTAGCTTTCACCCAACCGCCTTCCACGCGCATTGGCGCCCAAAAGACCAACACGGCAAACGGCAGAAACGTCCAACGCCAAGCTGGAACCGCCTTGAAAGCCAATTGCAGTTGCCCTTTCCAAGCCACCCACAGCCAAACAAACCCTAAAACGATCGAAATCACCAATGCCCCCGTATGCACCGCCAAGCCGTACGTTGGAGTGAGGGCATGGCTTTGGGTTGCAGCTACTACCCAGTAATTGAGGGCGAAGTAGAGCGCAATGGCTTGACCTGCCAACTCCGCTTTCCAGAATGCAAGCGCAATGCAGGCTATTGTTAAGACGTGAAACATCCACCCCCAACTTGGCGAGGCTACCACCGCAGATTGCAGAATCTCAAAGATCACGGCTGAGGTCTGGCGCGGATCATACGGCTTTTGTGTGTAGAGTGGCAAAAATGCCACCACCACACTGAGAAAATAGACGAGGGGGTAAAACCACTTTCTTTGCGTCATGCCTATTC
>QEXX01000110.1 GCA_003130835.1 Anaerolineae bacterium
AGGAAACTAAAAAACCTTAGTGTCTTCGTGTCTTGGTGTTAGGCGAATTCTAACCACAAAGACACGGAGACACGGAGAATTTTCGGAGAAATCCTTGGTGTCTTAGTGTCTTGGTGTTGGACGAATTCTAACCACGAAGGCACGGAGACACGGAGAATTTTCAAAGAGAAGTCCTTAGTGTCTTCGTGTCTTGGTGTTAGGCGAATTCTAACCACAAAGACACGGAGACACGGAGGAAACTAAAAAAACTTGGTGCCTTCGTATCTTGGTGTTAGGCGAATTCCAACCACAAAGGCACGGAGACACGGAGGAAACTAAAAAAACTTAGTGTCTTCGTGTCTTGGTGTTAGGCGAATTCCAACCACAAAGACACGGAGACACGGAGGAACCTGAAAAAAAACTTGGTGTCTTAGTGTCTTAGTGTTTGGAGATTTCTAAACCACAAAGGCACGGAGAGCACCCGCATCCTCGACCCGCGGGAAGGTGCGGGTTGAGGTACGAGCGCCGGCAGGCGGGCGATTCGGGATATAATTCACGGCGTATTGGCGACCCTGAAGGACAACCCATGCACGAAGCGGTGATCAACCTGCACATGCACACCCCCTACTCGGATGGCTTCTATAGCCATGCCCAAATCGCTCAGGCAGCCTTGAAAAGCGAGCTGGACGCAGTCATCGTCACCGACCACAACGTGCTGGTCAAGGGGGTTGAGCGCCTAGTGCAAGGCGCCGAGCGGCGCACGTTGCTGCTGGTGGGCGAAGAGATTCACGATCAAGCCCGACAGCCGCAAAAGAACCACCTGTTGGTGTTGGCAGCCGATCGGGAACTGGCTCAATATGCCCCCGAACCCCAACGTCTCATCGATGCCGCTCGTCAAGCCGGCGGCTTGACGTTCCTGGCACACCCGGTTGACCCAGCGGCGCCGGCGGTGCGTCAAGACGATCTTTCGTGGGTGGACTGGCAGGTGCGCGATTTTACCGGCCTTGAGCTTTGGAATGGCTTTTCGGAGTTCAAGGGCAAGCTGAAGAGCTTGCTCCATGCGCTGTTCTATGTCACCTTCCCGGCGTTGATCGCCGAAGGCCCCTTCCCGGCCGCCATCCAACGCTGGGATAGCCTGCTGGCACAGGGCAAGCCGGTGGTGGCGATCGGCGGCTCCGATGCTCATGCCCTGCCCATTCGAGTTGGCCCGCTGCGCAAGACCATCTTCCCCTTCGAATTTCACTTCCGCTGTATCAACACCCATGTTCTGTTACCCCAGCCGCTCAGCGGGGAGTTCAGCGTTGACCGTCAGGCGATTTACGCTGCCCTAGCCGCCGGCCGGGCGTTTATTGGCTACGACTTACCCCATCCCACGCGAGGGTTTCGTTTCCGCGCCATCGGCAAAGACCGTGAGGTGGTGATGGGCGAGACAATTTCGGCTCAGAACGGCGTGACCTTAAAGATTCGCCTGCCCTTCGCCACCGAGTGCATTTTGCTCAAAGACGGCCGCCCGATGAAGAAGTGGACTAAGCGCGATCGGTGTACGTTTCTAGCCGGCGAAAAAGGCGTCTATCGGGTGGAGGTGTACCTGCGCTTTCTGGGCAAGCGCCGCGCTTGGATCTTCTCCAACCCGATTTACGTGGTTTAGCCTGACCGCTTAGCCATACGGCACGAATTGCTGGCGCACCGAGCCATCGCTATACAGGTCTACGAGAACATAGGCAGGCGGAAAGTTCATATAGCTGCCTCTCCACCAATTGCCGGAGATAGCCCCGTTGGTCAGGTAGGTCACACCGAGATAATCGATGCGCTCGTGTTGGTGGCTGTGTCCGCTCAAACACAGCCGGATGTTGGGATGGTCTAGGAAGAGCTGTCGAAAGCGACGCGCATCGATGTGCACCCATGCCCCCGGGATGACCCAATTGCCGCTTTCTTCGTTCGGCCCATCGAAAAGTTCGCAGGCGCTCAAGATGGGGATGTGCGAGGCAATGGCAATGGGCGTGTCTGGTGCAACGCGTTTCACTTCCGCTTCCAGCCACCCGAATTGTTCCTCGTCCAATTTGCCGATATAAGGTTCTTTTGAGACCGCATTGGCAGGATGGACGCTATCCAGCACGATGAAGTGCCAACCCCCCACGTCAAAAGAATAGTAGGGAGCAGATAACCCCAATTTTTGCATTGCCAAGCCTTTGCCGTAGAGCGGGTCTGTTTGAATCCCTGCCTGTTTCACGCCCCAACCCCAGACATCATGATTGCCGATGGCGTGATAAATGGGCAGGTGACACTCGTTTTGAACCACCTCCAGGAAGGCTTGCCATTGGCGTTCGGCGTCCTCCTTAGAGGTCGTGAGCGAGTCCATGATCGAATCACCCGTATTGAGCACGAAGTCGGGCTGATCTTCCAAAGCCTGTACATGGCGAAAGGCTTTGGCAACCTGTTCCTGGATGCCCGCTTGAGGCAGGATGTGAAAATCGGTCAGGTGGGCGAGGCGACAAACGCGCTGCGCTGGCGGGGGTTCGGCTTGGGTTTGCACCTGCTCCGCGGCCATGGGCGGTGAACAAGCCGCGCTGAGGGCTGCTACCCCCACGCCGCTCAGGGTAAGGAACTCACGACGACTGATCTTTGGCTTTGAGGGACGTTCTTTCATCAGGCTCTACATCTCCAACTTGGGACGGTATTGCAGGGCTTCTGCCAGATGATGCATTTGGATGGTTTGGCTGGCTTCTAAATCGGCGATGGTGCGGGCAACTTTGAGGACGCGGTGATAGGCGCGCGCCGAAAGCTGTAGGCGGGTGGTGGCGGTGCGCAGGAGAGTCTTGCCGGCTTCATCGAGGGCGCAGAATTGGCGCACCAAGGCGGCGCTCATCTCGGCGTTACAGGTCACCATAGGATGGGGCTCATGCTCCGTGTCGGCCGCTTTGAGGCTCTCGAAGCGCTGTTGCTGGCGCTGTCTGGCAGCCTCGACCCGTTGTTGGATGACCGCCGAGGGTTCGCCCAAGCGGTCATCGCTCAGCTTATCAACTTCCAGGCGGGGCACTTCGATATGGATGTCAATGCGGTCGAGCAACGGCCCGGAGATGCGCCTTTGGTAGCGCGTGACCATCTGTGGCGAGCAGGTGCACGCTTTCTGGTGATCGCCGAAATAGCCGCATGGACAGGGATTCATGGCGGCTACCAGTTGGAAGTTTGCCGGGAAGGTGAGCGAGCCTTGGGCGCGGCTGATGGTGACGACCTTGTCTTCCAGGGGTTGGCGCAAGACTTCCAGCGTGCGCGGGCTGAATTCGGGTAATTCGTCAAGGAACAACACGCCGCGATGCGCCAAGGAGATCTCGCCGGGGTGCGGCCAGTTGCCACCGCCCACTAAGCCGGCGTGGCTGATGGTGTGATGCGGGGCACGAAAGGGGCGCACGCGCACCAGCGGGGCATCGGACGGCAATTGATCGGCGACCGAATAGATGCGCGTCACGTCTAGGGCTTCATCGATGGTCAGGCGCGGCAAGATGCCCGGCATTGCCCGCGCCAGCAGGGTCTTGCCGGCGCCCGGCGGCCCGACCATGAGCACGTTATGTCCCCCGGCTGCAGCTACTTCTAAAGCGCGTTTGACGTGCTCTTGCCCCTTGATCTCTTGAAAATCGGTTTGCCCAACGGCCGGCAAAGCTTGTAGATCGATCGAGCGATGGGGTTGCAAGGTCTGATGCCCGCACAGGTGGGCGACCAAATGGCCGAGGCTCTCCACCGCAAACACTTCCAAGTCCGGCACCAAGGCCGCTTCGTCTGCATCGGCTGACGGAACATACAGTCGCCGAAAGCCCTGTTGCCGAGCTAGGGCAGCCATGGGGAGCACGCCGCGCGTGTGGCGCACCTTGCCATCCAGCGACAATTCGCCCACCACCATGGCGTTCTCTACGCTTTCAAGGGGGATTTGGCCGCTACAGGCTAACACCCCCAAGGCGATGGGCAGGTCGTAGGCTGGGCCCTCCTTGCGCACTGTCGCCGGGGCAAGGTTGACCACCAAGCGCCGCCGCGGATAACGCAGCCCGGCGTTCTTAATCGCCGCTTGGACGCGCTCGCGGCTCTCTTGCACAGCCGCATCCGGCAAGCCAACGATCACCATCGCCGGCAGCCCTTGGGCGGTATCCACTTCCACCTCGACCACCACCCCGTCTAAGCCGATCATGGCGCAGGAATAAACGCGAGCCAGCATGGTTCATCCATCCATTGGTCTAGGGTTCTCGAACAGGCATTCCCTCACCCCCAGCGGGGCAGAGTTTGATTCCTAGAAGGATTATAACCGCAAACGCCCGCTCCGACCAACCGCAAGGCGATTCGAGACTGCTCTCGATCACAAGGATGGAATCGTCTGCAAGCTGTCCGGCTAGCGGGGGGTGCGCAGAGGGGGCTTGTCCGCCCGTAGATGCCAAATCTGCCCACGAAGCCTTTGGTGCTGCTTGGCAACAGCTACCTTGGAAACCGCAACAAGCCGGGTATAATCATGCCGAGTTTAGAATAGCCTTCTAACCCTCAAAAGTTTACCTTCTCAGATGACTTTGTGGAGAACTCCCATGACTCGCCTGCATACCTTTCGACTGCTACCCAACCAAGATCTGTACGACCAAATTCAGCAGTTTGTCAACACCCACAACATCCAAGCTGGCGTGATTCTCAGCGCGGTGGGCAGCCTGACGCATGCCACGCTGCGTTTGGCAAACCGCTCGCATTACAGCGAATTTCCTGGACCGTTTGAGATCGTCTCGATGACCGGCACGGTTTCGGTGCATGGCTCACACCTGCACCTCGCCATTTCGGATGGGGAGGGCAAGACCATCGGCGGCCATTTGGTCGGCGGCTGTAAAATCTATACCACGGCCGAGATCGTCATCGGCGAATTGGAGCAGGTGGTCTATCGCCGCGAGCCGTGTGCGCTTTCGGGTTATGACGAGCTGGTGGTCAAGCCGCGCTGAAGCCGTGCGGAAGCCCACCAAAACAGTGCCAGAGCTACCGCAAAGCTGACAGCCAAGATCAACATCAAGCTGTACGCGCCGCGCTGGGACATCTGCTGTCCGATGATCCAAGGGTAGAGCATTCCACCTAAACTGCCGCTTGCCCACAGGAAGCCCGCCAAAGAGCCGGAGATGGCCGCCCGGCGCTCCAGAAAGGCGAAGGTGGTAGGGAACAAGGGGGCAAGGCACAAGCCAACTCCCAAGGTGCCCGCCCAAAGCCAAGCCACGGAAAGCGGGTTCAGCAGGATGGCTGCAAGGCTCACCAAAATTCCCCCTAAGCAGAACAGCACCATGTGCCGCAGCTCAACGCGGCGCGAGAACGGGATGGCTAAGGCGCGTCCCAACAAAATGCCCACCCAGTAGAAAGAGGTGAGCATGCTAGCCGTCTGTTCGGTGGCAAGGTTCAAGGAGAAGGCATAAGAGTATAGCCAGCCACTGAACGATACTTCTCCACCCACGTAAATCAGCACGATCAGGCAAAATAACCCAAACCACATCGGGCGGAGGCGCGCCGGAGAATGGACGGCCTCTTCTTGCGGCGGATGGGGAGCGGGCAGAAACCAAAAGGCGGCTGCCAAAGGCAGTTTGAGCAGTGCCAATATCCGATATGCCCAAGTGCCACCCAGCCAGGAGAAGAACAAGGGCGCAAACACCCCACCCAGAGCTGCTAGCAGGAACATGCCGTTGAGATAGGGGGCAGACCGCTGGCGATAGGTCCAAACCAATTGCAAGTTACATCCGACATCCAGACCGCCCTCGCACAGGCCGATCACAAACATGGCGATTAAGAGCCAAGAGAAGGTTGTGAAGCCTGGCAGCAGGGCTAAGGTGGTTGCAGAGGTCAGCAAAATCCCACTTAAGATCGCCGAGCCGTTCCAGCGTTGGAAAAGCCTGCCTGCCAACAGCGACCCGCCCAAATAGCCGCCGGAGCGGGTAAAGAAGAGCAACCCCCATTGAGTCGAGTGCGTGGCGGTGTTTGTGCCCAGGTACATCAGCGTCGGCCCTAGCGAGGCGATGGTGGCGCCGAGCAGGAAATAGGCAGCGTAGTAGGCGATGGTCTGCCGAAGGGCTTGCTTCATGCCGAGCAACGTCGCTCAAAGGCATCGAGGAATTCTTGCGGTGTGCAGACCACCTCTGTTAACCCCAGGCGCAGTCCCAGACGGGTGATTTGCGGCGGATCGACGTAGGTTTGCGCCAAGATTTCTTCCTGTCCCAGGACGTCTTTGGCTGTTCCGTCTAATAACACTTGTCCGCCGCCCATGACGATCACCCGTTCAAAATTTTCGGCGCAGAAGTCGATGTCGTGCGTGATGGTGAGCACCGTTTTGCCGCGCCGTCTCAGTTCAGCGATGATGCTTGCTAGCCGTGCCACCGAAGCGGCGTCTTGCCCGGTGGTCGGCTCATCAAAGACCAGAATGGGCGTATCCATAGCGAGAATCGACGCCACAGCCACCATCTTGCGCCAGGTGGGGGAGAGATCATAGGGGTTCATCGAGCGCATGGTTTCCAGATGGGTCAGGTGCAGGGCGTCTTCCACCAGCGTTTCGATGCGCTCTTTGGGGTAGCCGAGGTTGCGCGGTCCAAAGGCGATTTCATCTGCCACGGTTTTGGTGAACAGTTGCTCATCGGGGTTTTGAAAGACGTAGCCCACCCGTTGAGCCAGTTTGGCAACCGAGTACTGGCGCGTGTCCCAATCGCCGATCAGCACTCGCCCCTGGCTGGGCAATAACAAGCCATTGAGGTGCTTGACCAGCGTGGTTTTGCCGGCTCCGTTTTGACCGATGATGGCAACCAGCTCGCCTGAAGCGATGTGCAGAGAGACGCCGCGCAGGGCAAGCACGCCGTTGGGGTAGCGAAAGGTGAGATTTTCGATTTGGATGTTCATGGTTGCCCCTCAGGAGCGTTGGAATGTAGCCGCGCCGAAAAGCCAGCCACTGCTTCTTCCAGGGTGACCGGCAAAGGGCGTTCGGGTTGCCAAAGCTTGCGCGGGATGGCTAGTCGGGCGGTGGTGGTGTAGCGCGAGACCCCAAAGCCCTTCTCAAGCAAGCGTTCATCGGTCAACACCTGATGCGGTTTGCCTTCGAGGAGGATTTTTCCCTCCCAAAGGGCGATCACGCGGTCGGCAAATTGAGCAATCCATTCCATTTTGTGTTCTGCCATCACCACGGTCATCCCCTGTTCAGCCATCTTGCGAATCACGCTGAACACTTCGCGCGTCCCAATGGGGTCCATTTGAGAAGTGGGTTCATCCAGCACCAGCACTTTGGGCTGCATGACCAGAATGGAAGCCAATGCCACGCGCTGCTGTTGCCCCCCAGAGAGTGAGTAGGGCGAGCGATCGGCTAGGTCGGCGATGCCGGTCAGTTGCAGCACTTCCTCGACGCGGCGGATGATTTCGGGACGCGGCACGCCGCTGTTTTCTAGCCCAAACGCCACTTCTTCGAAAACTGTGTATTTGGCGCCGCTGATTTGATTGAAGGGGTTTTGAAAGACCAAACCGACCTTCATCACCCAATCGGATAGGTTGGAGTCTTGGGCAGAGACGCCATCCACCTCGACCAACCCCTGTAGCTCCCCTTTGTAAAAGTGGGGGATGAAACCGGCTAACGTGTAGCACAAGGTGGATTTGCCAGCCCCGTTTTGCCCAATGATGGCGACAAATTCGCCTTCTTCGATTTCGAGGTCAATCGCTTGCAAAGCCGGCGTTTGGGTGAGCGGATAGTGATAGGTAACTTGGTGAAGTTTGACGATGGGCATGGCGTTCCTCTATGAAAACCAAATGCGGCTGAGCAAAGCAGCAAGCATGACGAACAGCAAAAACCAGCGCAATCCCTTATCCAGTGGGCGATCGACGATTTCACGCAGGGAGGTTTTCGGCCGGCTTGAGGTGAACCCCCGCGCTTCAATGGCAATGGCGCGCTCTTCCACTTCGACCAGCGAGCCAAACACCAGCGGTCCAACCAAAGGCACCAGGGCACGAATGCGGCGGGCGAAACTCGATTCGGTGTCCAACCCCCGCGAACGCTGGGCGGCGATGATGGTGTTGGCTTTGGCTTGCATTTGGGGGATGATTTGCAGGGTGGCGATGATCACATACGCAAATTGGCCCGGCAAACCCCGTTGGGTTAGATCAGACATCAGTTCGCTGGGATGGGTGGTTAACATGAATAACGTGAAGGACGAGACCATCACCATAATGCGCATGGCGTTGGCAAAGGCAAACATCAAGCTCTCTTTGGTGAGGGTCAAAAACCAGGCTTTTGCCAGGACTGTCTCTCCGCCGGGGATAAACAAAGCCTGCATGACGAACAGGAAGCCAGCCACCGGCAAAATTAATCTGGCTGAAGCGGCGAAATATTCCCGTTGCACTCTGCCAAGAAAGGCTAGGGGAAAGACTACCACGATCAGCAAGAGGTGAGGCGTCCAATAAAACGGTACCAAGAAAGCCGGTAAGATTAAACCGAAGATGAGCGTTAGCTTGGTTAAGGGGTTAAGTCGGTGCAGGGGGCTATCCCGTTTGATGTAGAACGATAATCTCTCGTGCATTGCGTCCCTTTCTATGCTTTCACCCCTCGTCTCGCTGCCCAAGAAGGAGGACAGCAAAGGTTTCCCTTCCGCCATAGGGAGAAGGTCAGGGAGCGAGCGAAGGGTGAGAACGGCGGCTTGAGCAGCGAAAGGCGAACGAACCGTTCAAGGCCGGCTCGCTTGAGCCGCACACGGGGCTGGCGCAAACCCCTCCTGCTCCCTAGCCCTTCTCCTACAAGAAGCGGGAGAACCTGCTTGAAGCAGCCTCTTGCCATTACCCACTCGGCGCCAAGATGCGCACGAGCACAAAGGCTGCAATTAAGATCAAGACCACCACAACCACCAGAGCGATCCACAGTTGAGTCCGACCGCCGCCCTCTTGGATTTCGATGTTCTGCGGGCGCGGGAAGCGGGCGACAAACCGCATCGATAAGCCTTGGATGATGGCAAAAGCCAAGAGAGCCGTAGAAATTTTATCGATCGGTTCGACCAGGAAGTTGGTGCTGAAGACGGCTTCGATGACCCCTCGCCCGGTCTGTAACAAATAGGCGGTGATGAAGGACGAACCGCTGGCCGTGATGCCACCATAGAGATAGACAGCAATCGGGGTGGAAACAATGGCGGCGGTGAGGGCGACCAGAAAGCCGCTGATGACCACTTTCCAGATGGTCTTAAACAAGCCGGCGTTGGCGCAAATGCCGGTCACCAAGCCGATAAAGAAAGCCACCGGCCACCACGGGAAGGCATTCGGATCGATCGCCAACCCCCAAATGATGTTGGAGAGCGTGCCGGTCAGCGCCCCAGCCCATGGCCCGCACAGAGCTGCCACGAGCATCGTGCCAATCGAATCCAAATAGACTGGCAGGCGCAAGACGACTACGATTTGCCCCATGACCACGTTGATGGCAATCGCCACCGGGATCAACACCCAGGTCATGGTGTTGAAGTCCTTTTTAATGGAGTCGAATAATTTCATCGCAAAAACTCCTTTCTTGAAATCAAGTGAGGATGATTCGCTAAAGATACCAACACCATTTCCCAAATTGAGCCGCGTAGATCGCTTCTCTTAGGTTTCTCGCTTCACCTCCTTTTCCAAAAGTTGTTGGCTCAAGGCAGCAATGCGTTGAACGAACAAATCCAGAAAAGCCTCGGCTCGCACGCCCAGCGCCACGCGCAGATTTGGGGCTTTGCCGGTCATGCGGTAAAAGTCAGCGAAGGTCTTCCCCATACAGACACCCCCGCTGATATCCACGTCCACATACAGCGCTTCGTAGTCGCACAAGTCGGGCTGAAAGGTCAAGGCTAGAGCAAGGGGATCGTTGATGACACAACCTTGGATGGATTGATATTGATCGTGAAACTCCATATAAAACCGCGTTGCTTGGCGCAGAAAGGCCGGGATCGGGGAGGGAATGCGCTCTAAGCTTTGCAAATGGGCTTCGGTCAAGATGCACTGATAGGTGACATCGAGCGGAACTAAGGTGATGGGGATACCGCTGTGAAAGACGATATGAGCGGCGTGTGGGTCAACATAGGTGTTGAACTCTGCTAAGGGCGTGGTGTTGCCTTCGTGGCGAATAGCGCCTCCCATGATCCATAGTTCTTTCACCGCCTGGGCAAGGCGCGGTTCTTTGCGCAGTGCGATAGCCAGGTTGGTCAAGGGCCCGATGGCTACCACAGTGATTTCCCCCGGGGCGCTGAGGATGCGCTCGATCAAAAAGTCGCAGGCGTGTTGGGGATGGGGTTTGGTGTGCGGTGGGGGCAGTTGGGCGTATCCCAGGCCGCTCTGCCCGTGTGTCTCTGGCGCTAACAGGGAGGGCTGTACCAAGGGCAGCTCGCAGCCGCGCGCCACTGGGATGTGCGTCGCCTGAGCGAGTTCCAGAACCGAAAGGGCGTTGATCACGCCTTGATCAACGGAACAATTGCCATGCACAATGCTCAAGCCTTCCACCTGAAGCTCGGGCGAGGCGAGTGCCAGCAGGATGGCAGCCGAGTCATCGATGCCTGGGTCGGTATCGATCAGGATGCGCTTGGGAGAGGAAGAGGAGGTTTGAATCACAATGAAACACCTGTTTGAAAGATTAAGGATTCGTGGAGCGAGGTTCTTTTCAAACCTCGCTGGTTGATCCGATTGAGCCGGGTGTCACTTATTTTACTGTTATTTGGAGAAAGTTGCAAATCGAGGGTGTTGAAACGCCGAAACCAACCATCGGGCAGCCCATGGCAAAGCCGAAAAGTGCTAAAATTGTAGTGTGAAAATCTATCTTGACCTTTGCGCCATTCAAAGACCGCTGGATACGCCAAATCAGGTTCGGATAGTTCTCGAAGCGGAAGCGGTTTTAGGGTTGATCGCATATTGTGATAGCGGCCGGGTAAAAATTCTATCGTCAGAAGCTTTGCTTTATGAAAGCGAGCAAAGCAGTTTATTCGTTCGCAGGCAACATGCCCTCCCAGTTTTAGCAAAAGCAGACGAAGTTACCCAGGTCACCGAAAAAGAAAAAATCGAGCGGCAGAGTTTTTACAATTTGGGATCAAGCCCCTTGACGCGCTTCATTTGGCGTTGGCAGAAGCGGGAAGAGCAGATTATTTGTGCACCTGTGACGATAGACTTTTGAGAAGCGCTAAAACGATAAAGGATTTATCGGTAAAGGTGATAAACCCTGTGGATTTGGTTCAGGAGATTGAAAAATGATTACGGGAATAAGATCACTGGCAGAAATTAATCAGCAAGCCATTCGCCTGCTCTATGAAGAGTTGGGCGTAATTGACGCTGTGCGGTTTTTGAAGCAATTTACGCCGGGTTATGGCGACTATACTCAGGAGCGGGAGAGTTTGTTTGCAGATAAGTCTTTAGATGATATTGTCAGTGAAATCTCACCTTACGCAGTAGCACGAGATTTATCTCGTGGTTTCAGGCGACATGAATGTCGCGGCACGAATGAACTGCGTAACGTCAGTTAATAATAAGTTTGGACCAACAGTATAGTTTTCAGTATAGCATAAAATAGAGAGTCACGCAGGTTAAGATAGAGACTCGGGATAATTACAAGTTGGGCGGCATGACAACTAGCAGTTCGCAATCATGATTGGGCATTGGTGGCATGAACGAAGTCTTACTTGCTTTGTTAGGTTTTGGCTTAGGTATATTAACAACAATTGCGACGCAATTTATCTCGCGACACATTCAATACTCGGATGCAAGGCGAAAGCAAAGGCTCGAGAATCTCAAGCGAATACGGCAATGGATGGAAGCCTATAGGGCATTGTTCCGCTGTGAATACCCTGAAATATACGAGTTTGCATTTGGATTCGAAACCAGGCCCGGAGAACCATTGTTTGATGAAACAAGCACTCATCGTCTTTACAATGCTCTGAAAGAGTATAGGGAAGCAGAGAAAAGGCTTAAAGAAGCGGAAAGATTGGGGCGAGAAGCTATGTTCTTTCTGGCTGAGAAAAGGCCGTTTGACCGATTCTTGTTGCTTTGGCTGGTATTAAGGCGTGATCCCAATCGTGAGTTCCATTTTTATGCTCCAGGTGTCCCGCGCAGAATTGCACCGTATCTTGCGATACTGAACGAGCAATATTACAAGGTGTTTAGACGATTCCCAGAGAAAGTGGCTAGGAGAATAGACTGGGAAAAGCTCGAGTTTATCAAACCGTCTAGTGTCGAAAGTATCATTCATCGTCGCATACGTCCCCTACTAGAGTTAGAGTATTCCGGTGAGGCATATCGTGAATACAAAGAGAAGGTGACTGAATTAGGTGAAGCCAGAGATAATCTCTCGTCCTACAAACGTGAAGCAGAAAGTGCTATTGAAAATATACTTCAGATCGTCTGGAACTACGAAAATAGGTGGTTTGTACCTTGAACAATAGAGCAAAGCCGCCCAACCCGCCGCTACAGCCGACGCCGCCTTCGGCGGCGCGGCTGAGCGGCAAGTCGTTGGGTTGCTGACGTACAAAACAAGAAGGTTTTGGAGATGAAAAAAGAGTCTTCCCCACCTGAAGTTGAAAAAGGCATAAAAACGAATAGTTCAAGTGAAACAAGAAATGCTAAAAAGCGAATTGATTATGTTTTCGACTTTTATCAAGCATCAATGCCCCTTTTAACTGCTTTAGTCTGGCCTTTAGCCATAATTATCATCATTTCGATTTTCCGAGAGCCCTTGTTCCAAACTCTTCAACAATTACCATCTGTCGTGTCAAGATCAACTTCTATAGAAATTGCAGGAGTCTCCATCAAGGTTGATGAAAGAATTGCTGGAATAAACGACCCAGAATTGAAAGCAGCACTCTCAAATTTATCTCCAACTGCATTAAGGTTGTTGGTAGATGTTGGTAAGGGTGGTTTAACTACAACTTCAAAGAATCTTTCCGAACAAGAAAGAAATGCTCTCGTAGAATTAAGAGACAAAGGTTTAATTGAGTTGGATATGAACTACAGCCATCCTACAAATCCAGAATTGGATATTTACTATCGTCAAACCGATTTGGGAAAACGCGCATATAATTTTGTTATGGACATTTTATTTGGACAACTTCTGACTCCAACTACAGGAGAAAAGTAAGATTTTCAAAAACGCAACCCAACACCGTTTGCAGCGGACAGCGGCTTCGCCGCTTCAGGGTACGCGCCGCGAGCCAGCAGAGTTGAGTGTAGGCGAAGGGGTCTTGCCCGTCACCGCCGCTGCCGCTGAAACCAACCGTTCAACCGCCTATGCTTGAAGCTTTCTTTGGTTGAATCATAGTTTTGACTCTACTGAAAAAAGCCTGTTCACCACGAAGACACAAAGGCGCTAAGACAATATAGTAATGAAGACTTCGTGGCTTTGTGTCTTTGTGACTTTGTGGTGCCATACCCTTTTTGTAGTGGACTCAGTTTTGCCTTTTCGTCAATTTTATGGTCGTTTTTCAACCCTCTCAATTCGGCTTGAGATCGTCACACTTTGAGACCAAGATCGTGGATGGCTCCACCCATTGCGTTACGGTGCAGTCTGAACCCCGGCGGCTTGGCTTGGGGCGAGATAGCCATGCGCCAACAGGTAAGGCTGAAAGGCGCGGTTGAGCCGTTCTAGCTCTTGTTCGCTAAAGGCTTGACGGTGACGGCCGATTTTCCCCTGGCGGAAGTGTAGGCCTTTCTGTTCTTCGCGTGAGCGTTGAGGTTGGTAACGTTCGATCACCGCCTGAATCTTGGGTTCGGATGGGTTCAATCCCAAGAATTGGGCTAGGCGCTTGGCTTCTGCTTCGTAATCGGATAACAGGTCTTCATACCGCGTCGCTAAAACCGAGCGAATTGCCAACCACTGCTCAGAGATCGTAACATATTGACGCATGAAGTTGAGGGCATGCTCAAAATCAATCAGCTCGGCGAAGGCGTTGTGGTTGCCTTTTTCGCGGGCGCGGCGGCCGTTTTCGTACGCCGAAAGCAGTGCATCACGCGGATCGCGATAAATATAGGCAGCCTTCATCCAGCCGCGCGCTAAGAGCCACTTTGCCAACGCGGTCGGCGCAGCATGGGCTTTGAAAACGTAGGTGTTGCCAAAGATGGATGGCAGGAGGCAGAGCAGCAGGCGGCGCGGCGTTAGCGCGCCGAGGTTGCAATTGACTTCGGTGAGGATAGATTGGAGGTGATACTGCTTACGAATTTGGCGCGCGTCGTTGCCCCCTGCGGCGACTACCAAGTCGTGCATCAGGTTGTAATGCCAGCCAGAGCCGGCGCGCGGCATTCCAACAGCGAGGATCAACATGGGCACAAAACATTATATCATTTTCCCTGAAGCGAGGGCAGAGAGAGCAAATGCCCCGAAGACCGAGAAAGCACGCTTGGCCTCCGCCGCTGTCTGCCGGCGCAGGGCAAGACCTGCGGTTTTTGCCAGCCGAAACCCCTGCCGATGGCGCCTTGAGAGCCAGACAGGCTGTCTGTCCTCACCGATGGAAAGGGGTAGCTCAGGGGCTGTTTCAGCTCGGCAGGGCTTCCTAAAGGGGCACACCTGTGCCGGACAATCAATGTCGCATCAAGGGGAAGTACAATCGATAAGGAAGCTCAGGCAGCCAAATCTCGCAATCGATTTGTCCGTCTGCACAAGGGAGACAATGCGACCGCAGGACTTTCTGCCCGACCCTGTAATTGGTCACCCAGGCGTACAGATGGTTGTTGAAGACAGTCAACTCGGCATGGCTGTTTTGCTGATCGCCTAAGCCATCTGTGCCAACTTGCTCCCAATCCACCAGACCATTGTCCTGAAGCGTCCCGCTTGTGCGCCAAAGCTGAAAGCCGCTGGACAGATTGCTGACCGCTAGGTAGAGCGCTCCATCGTAAACCACTGCGCCATCCACCGCTACTCGATCGTTGTTCGGGTTGCCGCTAATGCCCGGCTGGCTAACCAATTGCCAGCTCCCGGCATCGCCGCTTGGGCTGCGGTAGAGGAGTACTCCTTGGGGTGAGAGGGTGGCGAGGTATAGGTAACCTGCTAACTCGCCCAGTAGATTCACTCGGTTTTCGCTGGCAGGTTGGCTAGAAAACACCTCTTCCCAAGATGGCTGTTCTCCTAAATCAAAGGTGCGGAACAATTTGCCGACATCATCCGCAGGGTTGCTGATGGATGTGCCTTGATTGCGCACCCCCAGGTAGAGAGCCTTGCGGAACACCGTGCTCGACCAAACGCCGCTGTTGGCAGGGTCGCCAAAGCCGCTGACATTTTTTTGAACCCAATCAAGCCCGTCCCAACTGCACCATACTTGCGCGCCTTCCCTCCAATTTTGCGTTCCCCCACACAAAGCACCCTGAAAAACCTGCATATCTTTGAAATTGACGTTGGCGGGGTTGCCAAAGCCTGCCCCTTGGCGAGCTAAGACGTTCTCCCAGCTTGCTGCGTTTCCGCTTAGACTGCGATAGAGATTCACGCCCCATTGACTAACCCCGCGATTGGCGGTGCTGACATAGAGATAGCCGCCGAAGACAGCCAAACTATCGATGTGATCGTCTTGGGCAAGATTAGCATTGCCAAAGGGGTAACCTTGCTGATCGGCAGCGACCTCCTCCCAATCGGCTTGCGAATTGGGGGCATAGATGCCAAAACGGCTGCGCCAAAGGCGTGCCCCGAGGCTGTTGTCGGCTTCCATTCCTAGGTAAAGCTGTCCATTGAACACGACCACTTCGAAGCCTTCTTCATCAGTGTAGGCTCCATCTGTGCCACTGCCGAGTCCGAAGGCATTCTCGTTGACTTGTTTGAAGGGTTGACAGACATTGCGATCGCTCGGCAACGCTTGAGCCGGACGGTAGATAGCGGCGATCAGCAGGGTAAGCCAAGCAAATAAGCCCAAGAGGAAAGGGGAGAATATGGACAGTGGGCGGTGTGTCCGTAAGCAGCCGCTTAGGAAGAAATGCGAATCAGGCGGCCGGCGGTGCAGCATGAAGAGAGGGTATGCTCGAGGGCAGAATTTGTCAAGAGGGGTATGCAAGTTTTTGGGGCTCGATTTTCATTGGGGAAGAAAGTCAACGAGCGGCATTCAGCACGTGCTTATGGCGATGATTGGATTAGGGCGTGCCGCCTTTGGCGGAGCGTACAATTCCGGCTGCGGGCTTATCGCAGCGCTCTTTGCCAAGCCCAGGGCAGCCAGCCTGAGGGTTGGCCGGCCGTGCCTGTCCTACAGTCGAGCGTTGGCTTGGCAGGGTGCCGCAGGATGAGCTATGTCTAGGCGTGAAGCCGCGTTCCGATGTTCTCCCCTGCTAGGGCTTGGCGGATTGCGTCTGGCTTTTCGCCGTTGAAGATCAAAATCTCGAGTTCGGGGATGGCTTGAACCAACGCCAAGCTCTGGCGCACTTTGCTTTCCATGCCGCCGGTCACATCGGGGGCTTGCGAACCACCCAATTGTAATCGCCCGGCCTCAATGTCAGCCGGCGTGATTTCACGCACCAATTCAGTGCAGTGGGGGAAATCCCGCCACACCCCCTCTTCAATGCCGGCCAGTAGGATGCGCTGCGGACGCAAATGGCGGGCAAGATGCTCGAATAAGTCTTCGGTGGAGAGAATCGTGCCTCCCCGCCGGCGGTCGAAGATCACATCGCCGAAGATCAGCGGCAGCAAGCCGGCTTGCAGGGCAGCACGAAGGGGGTAAAGCTCCCAGACCGCCACGCGTCCGTCATCGGCTGTGACGGCAGCGCAGGGGGGTAGCGAGATGATGGGCAATTTTGCCTCAAGCAGGGCATCCACCACCAAGCGATTGAGGGTGGCGGCTTCTTTCCACACCTCGGCGAACCCCAACCATTCTTGAGGGGTGTGCACCCCTTGACGGGTGCCGTAGCGTTTTGCCGGCACATGCCCAAAAGAGCCGGCTCCGTGACCGACCACCAGGCGCAAGGTTGGGTTTTCCTGCCGCGCCACAGCAATTTGCTCGGCTAAACGCCGTAAAACGTCCAAGCGCGGCGTGTAAGGACGCTGTTTGTCGGTGATCAACGAGCCGCCCAACTTGAGAAAAACTAAGGGGGATAAGGGATTTGCCATGTTCTCCAAGCTACGCCAAAAATTTTTCTACTGTACAACCGTCGCAAACACACTGCGTGCGCCGGCTGCTCGTAAAGATTCGCCGACAGCCGCGGCATTCGATTCATCAACGAGGGCAATGATATTCCCGCCGCGCCCTCCACCGCTCAGTTTGGCGCCCAAAGCGCCGCCGCGTCGGGCGGCGGCGATCAAGGACTCCAATTCGGGGGATGAGACCCCCACCTCCTGCAAGAGGCGTTGATTGTGGTTCATCAGATCGCCCAGCAATTCAGGTTGCCCTTTTTCGATCAGCGAACGCGCTTGCTGGACGATAGCGCCGATTTGGTCGAAAAGGGCTTCAAAATAAGCTGGATTTTGTTGCCAACCAGCCCGCACTTCGGCTACTGTGGTTGCCGTTGGGCTGGGGATGCCGCTGTCGGCAATCAGCAGTGTGAAGGGATGACCGATCGATAAGGACTCGATGGGTTGTCCACGCACAAAGTAGACCGCTTTGCGCAGGGCAATCACGGTGTTATCGACGCCGGAAGGGGTGCCATGATGGATTTTTTCCACCTCGTAAGCTAAAGCTGAGACCGTTTCATCCGCCAAGGCTTTGCCCAGATAGGCAGCCAAGGCGCGGATGATGGCTACCGAGATCGCTGCCCCCGATCCCAATCCGGAGGCGACCGGAATGGTCGATTGCAGGGTGATTTGACAAGCCGGAAGATAGGAGGCACCAAGTTCTTGAGCGGTTAATTCCACCACCCGTCGGAGGGGATGATTAGGTTCAAGCTCATCCAGCAGGGCATCCAGTTGAACGGCGGGAGAGATCAGGCGCACTTGTCCGTGAGGGGCGTGTGGCGCGCCTCGCACTATTGCTCGGGCTTGCAAAGAAGTTACCGGCACAGCAATCGCCGGGCGACCATACACGACGGCATGTTCGCCAAACAAGATGATCTTGGCCGGGGCGGTCGCAGTGAAAGCTGGCATGGGTTAGTAAACGTAGAAGATCAAGATCACCGCCAAGCCCCACAGGACAATCGTCCATTGGAGCGGACGGTCGGAGAGCAAGACCTCTTCCGGCGCGCCGCCGCTTAATTTGACTTGAATCAGGTAGAGATAACGAAAGATGCCATAGACCACAAAAGGGATGGTTAGCATCATGACGTGGTTATCGGGCAAATTTGGCGCCGAGAAGGTGTAGAGGCTATAGGCAATGATGGTTGCGCCTGAAACGATGGTAATCAATTGGTCTAACAGGGGGATGGTGTAGCCATCCAAAACGCGCCGATGGTTGTAGGCATTCTCTGCCAGCACCGCCAATTCGGCGCGCCGTTTTCCGAAACCGATATATAACGACCCCAAGGTGGTGACCACATACAGCCAAGGGGAGAAGCGTGCCACTTGGATCAGAACAACCCCGGCTGCGACCCGTAGGACAAAGCCAGCTGCGATGGCGAGCACATCGATCAAGGGGATGTGTTTCAACCATTTCGAGTAGGCTAGGTTCAAGACAAAATACCCCAAACCTACCAGAGCGAAGGAGGGCGAAAGCCAATAGGAGAAGGGGAAAATCAGCAACGGCAAAACCACTGCGGCGCCAATGGCTACCGAAGGGGGCAGCTTGCCGGCTGCAATCGGGCGATGGCGCTTCTGGGGATGCTTGCGATCGGCCTCGACATCGGCCAAGTCGTTGATCAGATACACCAAGCCGGAGATGAGGCAGAAGATGAGAAACCCTAGGCTGGTGCGGATGACCTCCGGGAGATGGGCAGGGTTTAGCTGGCGGTCGAAGACCAATGCGGCGAACAAAACGCTGTTTTTGACCCACTGGCGTGGGCGCATGGTGATGAGCAAATCCTTAAGGTGACTCAAGCGCATGCAAGCCTCCCAAGCGATCTTGGTTTAATTGTACTCCATCGCTGGGCAGAATGGAGACAGAGATTCGGGGCAGGATATGTAGCAAGGTTCTACTCAATTGTATGGCTGCGTTTCTCTCGGTGATCATACGGTTGAACGAGGCGATGCAAAGACTCCATCTCGCATGTCTCCTGGCAAGGCGCTGGAAAACATCCAGCCGAGCTTCCTCTCGAATCAAAGAGGGCAAGATTGAATGCCGCTTGCGACAAAGCCGTTCTCAGCGCTGAACCTTGCGTTTCCGACTCGAAAAGCGCCCGAGGTTCAGGACTTGTAAGGCGAGCGAACTGCCCAATTTTACCCCCATCATCAAATAATACAGGGCATTGAACCAATTGGGGTAATTGTGGGCTAAGTTTTTTCGATAGTAAAGCCAATACGAGCGATGCCACTCAAGGATCGAGCGGTAGGGTTCTACGTGGGAGCCTCCAACCCCGCCGTAATGTAACACTTTTGCCGTTGGGACATACATCACTTTCCAACCCGCCTGCCGCGCCCGAAAACAATAATCAGCATCCTCCTGATAGGCGAAAAAGCGTTCATCTAAGTAGCCAATTTGCTCCACCACTGCC
Source organism: Anaerolineae bacterium (assembly GCA_003130835.1). Lineage (GTDB taxonomy): Bacteria > Chloroflexota > Anaerolineae > Anaerolineales > UBA4823 > NAK19. The sequence continues at coordinate 19,477 of QEXX01000110.1, forward strand.
CGTCGAATCATCATACAGGAACCCGAAACCCCCGCTACCTCGTGGGTTTCGTCTTCCTGCCGATAGCTCATCCAATATTGAGCCAATTTTGCTTGATGAGGAAATAGTCGATCGAGACCGCTGAAATGGGCAAAGACGGCCAAGGGGGTCGATTCCCCTCGCCGGCAAGAGCGCTGCAAGGTTCCATCGGGATTCAAGACTTTCGGCCCGCAGATGCCCACTTCAGGATGCGCATCGAGGAAATCAGCTAGGGTATCCAAGGCCTGTTCATAAACGATCGTATCTGGATTCAACTGCACTAGGTATTGACCCTTTGCCTCTCGTAGGGCTTGATTCATGGCGGCTGTATAGCCTCGGTTGGTTTCGTTTTGGATCAGCACCGCTTGGGGAAAAGATTGCTCAATCAATTGTACGGTACCATCCTTTGAGCCGTTGTCAACCAGAATGAGCTCGATGGGGCGGCGGGGGGGACAAGCGGCAATTGAGTCCAAACAACCCTTCAAATAATCCCGGGTCTGATAGGTCACCAAGCAGAGGGAAATCAGGTTATCGGATTGGGCATTCAAGGTGAACAACCCCTAACGTCAAGCTCACCTTGAGTATATCCTAAAATCGGCTGAGGAGAATGATTCCTAACCCAGCAATTGAATGATCTTCTTTAACCTCAACAACGGGTCTTGTTCCCAGCGCCAGCGCAAGGTGGGGATGCGCCAGGCACGGGAGAGGGCTGGGTGGTAATAGGGGTCACCTTCAGCCACTTTTTGTAAGAAATAATCTGCTTTGGCGCGAATATCTTGGGCAGGGATATATTTGCCGCGCGACTTTCCCTCGTGATGAATTAGGCAAGCGTCGGGAGAATAGACGACACGATAGCCTGCGTCCCTTAGTCGGAGACAAAGGTCGATATCCCCAAAAGCAATTTGAAACTGCTCTTCAAAGCCACCCACTTCCCAAAAAGCATCTCTGGGCAGCAACATACAAGCAGCCGTCACTGCTGAAACGTTGCGCATCCAGTTAACATAGCCATAAGGGGTGAAGGGATCGTTCGAGACCCCTTGAAAGACGTGAGAGGCATGACCTTCCAGCCCGATCACGACGCCAGCATGTTGCACTTTGCCATTGGGGTAGATTAGTTTTGCGCCAACTGCTCCAACTCCAGGCAGTTTGGCTACGCCAACCAGGTTGGTCAGCCAATCGGCGTGCAAGACCTCGGTATCATTATTCAGAAACAGCACGAACGCCCCGCTTGCCGCCTTTGCTCCCTGATTACAAGCGCGAGAAAAATTAAACGGCTTTTCGCCCTCCAAAACCCGAAAATTCCATTTTTCACGCTTTTGTTGTTGATAGTATTTAAGAACATCGGCGTCTGTGCTGTGATCGTCAACCACCAAAATTTCATAGTTCGGATAGTCGGTATGGGAATAAATCGAATCGATACACCTTTTCAACAAAGAGAGATTGTTACGATTCGGGATAACAATCGAAACCAGTTCTTCTGAAAGAGACCAATGAAAGCGAAGGCTGCCATTGGGTCGAAAGTCGATATTTGGTGGGCGAACCCCGATAAGATTGAGATAATCTTGGACAGTCTGACGGTGAAGGTGGGCTTGTTCTGCAATTTGCCAAGGGTAGTCTGGGGTTTGGATTATCATGTTGGGTACTCTTTTAATCTGTTTCGCCCGAAGGATCGCCCGAGCGATCAATTTTTCGTCACCTTGATTGGCAAGCTGTCTTAGAAAAGAGGCTTGATAAGCAGCTCCGAAGAGAAGATCGACATTCAGCCATAGTTCTGGCGACCAGTTTGGCTTCAAGAAGGGTGCCATGCGATGGTTCTCTAAGCAGTGGTCGAAGTAGAGGATCTCCGCTTGGCCGTCCTTTGGCAAAGAACTTACGACTCGATCCAGATCGGCTGGGTGGAAAAAGGGGGATAGATAGGGATGGGCTTGCTCATCCCAATTTTCTAGTAACTCCGCTAGCGATTGATGAGTGGGAGAGCAAGGGAGAACGATTGATGGTGAAGTCTTAGATGGATTCTTGATATACCGCCCAAAGAGAGCAAGGATGCTCTTCTCTAAAGCAGTATGGAGAAAAAAGACTAAGCGGTTCATCGATTGGGATATCGAATCCATAGAACTAGAAGCAGACCTTCATGATCCCGTCAACCTTCCGCAAAGGTGAACAGGGGAGAGGCAGATTCCACCTCCACTCAAGAGAGCTTAATTCCATCTTAAGATAGGCTTCATTATATCTTATCAGAAAGATGCGAGGGATTGAAGTAAGATTCGACCTGAGTGAGTGCATCACTTTACAATTTTGTTTGTATTGCCAAAACTTAGGCAATTATTGTTGACTAAGAGGAAAATTTATGCTAAGCTAAGAACAAACCGAAAAGGCAAAGCTAGTGAAAGCTAGCGGCGCAAAGCCATGGGTCTAAAGTGAAGAACTATGACTGCCAGGCTGCCGAAGTTTGAAGATTAATTTCGAGAACTTGCCTGGCGATTGCTGGGCAAGTTTATTATCTATAAAAGTATTACAAAGTAATATCTAAGTATTAAGTATGAACGACAAAAAAGCTGGTCTTCTAACAAAAAAAATAATGCTATCGCTAAGAGTTTTTACCCATTTTGCTCTAATCATGTTAGTTGTTGTTTTACTAAAATCTACTATTGTATCTTTTGGATTTGAGCAGGAACTAGGAGTAGTTATTGGTGTACATCTGCGTCCCACTGTGCGCTATTATGATTCAATTATCGAATTTAATTCCAGTATTCGTAAACAAGCAGGAATTGTGATGTATTTCTTAGATTGGTCTGGACAATCTAGAGTTAGTGGTCAAGTTCTAGATGATTACTTGATCAAGGAAATAGAAAGAATCCCTGTAGAAATTAGACCTGCTATTATGTTAACATGGCAGCCCATGATGTTATCATCATATATTGACCCCGACATTGAAAATACATGTAGGCCTTCAAAAGGAAATGCGATCTCAATAGAGACAATAAAGCAAGGACATTGCGATAAATATATAAGACAATTCGCAAAAGACTTGACTAAGCATCCCTCATCTCGTTTCTTAATCAGATTCGCCCATGAGATGAATATTTCTGATAGCCCTTGGTACCCCTTTCATTTCAATGAAACCCCAAGTGATTATGTGGATATGTGGAGACACGTGCATGAAGTGTTTACTCAAGCACAAAAAGAAGAGAATATAGACAATGTTGAGTGGGTTTGGTCGATAAATTATGCTAGTTATCCTAGCATACCTTCTAATGAATATTATCTTTACTACCCGGGAGATAATTACGTTGATTGGATTGGTTTGAGCGGATATAATTGGTACACTGCACGTAACATGCCAAATATGGAATTTGAAAATATTTATGGAAATGTGGGCGGAGAAAATGCTATTATCCAGCCAGGAATTTTACATGATCTTGCCTGTAAGTATCGAAAGCCGCAGATTGTAACAGAAATTGGAACCCACGGGTCACCTTCTGAGAAAGCTAGGTGGATCAACAACGCTCTAAAAAATTTGCCAAACTATCCTTTTTTGAGAGGTTTCGTTTGGTTCAATGATTTTGCATATGCAAATTCAAATGATGCTGATTTTCGAATTACTGGGCAGGGTGTAGACCCAGCTATAACTACGGCATTCAGGGGTGGTGTAAATTCTGCACATTATTACTCAAAGTTACCTAGCCTTGAAGATGTAATACCACCATCGACGTATTGCGGTAAGGGTGAAACTCAGTATAAAATTCCTGATACTGTTCTTTTGGAGAAAAATAGTAATAGGACGCAACAGATTAGCTTAAAAATGATACTACCAGAGACAGATACGTTAGAGATTTTTACAGATGGTTTCGTTAATGTAAAGTTGATACAAAAGAAAATTCTAAAAGAATGGGGGGAGGCGACGCTAGAGTTTACAGTCAATGAAACACAAAATCTGTCCACATCCCATATTAGCACTGTGAGTCTAAAAATAGGAACAATTACAATTCCAATCAAACTAATAATAGCCGAAAATATAAATAGTATTTTTTTACCTATCACAATAAAGTAATAACAGGCGGTTACTTTTTCAGGATGAAGCAGCCTAACTGATGAAAGTATATTTCAAAAATTGCTTCTTTTTGGGGTAGTATAGGGATTTTTAAAGAATTAATTTTGGGGTAAAATTGAGTCATCATTCTTGTTGCTGAGGTAACGAGATGCACTCACAAAGCGTGTTACAGGCGTTACGGAGTATTCCGGATCCACGGGGGAGGCAAGGGCGGCAATATCCGCTGTATGGGCTAC
>QEXX01000111.1 GCA_003130835.1 Anaerolineae bacterium
AAAAACTCTGTGCTCTCCGTGTTCTCGGTGGTGAAACTGGCACACGGAGAGGTGAAAAAACTCTGTGCTCTCCGTGTTCTCCGTGGTGAAACTGACACACGGAGAGGTGAAAAAACTCTGTGCTCTCCATGTTCTCCGTGGTGAAACTGGCACACGGAGAGGTGAAATAACTCTGTGCTCTCCATGTTCTCCGTGGTGAAACTGGCACACGGAGAGGTGAAATAACTCTGTGCTCTCTGTGTTCTCCGTGGTGAATTTTTAATTAAGAGATGGATCATGCACGACTTACAATCCCTGAATCTCATCACTGAGAAAATCATCGGCGCGGCCATCGAAGTCCACCGTGTTCTCGGCCCCGGCCTGCTCGAGTCAGCTTACGAAGCCTGCCTGATCTATGAACTGACTCGGCGTGGGTTAAAAGTCGAACAACAAAAACCGTTGCCGGTGGTATATAAAGACGTCCGTCTGGACATTGGTTATCGCCTCGATTTGCTGGTGGAAGACAGCGTCATCGTTGAACTCAAAGCAGTAGAGCAATTGTTGCCCATCCATGAAGCGCAGTTGATCTCCTATCTCAAACTTTCTGGATACCGGCTTGGGTTGCTTATCAACTTTAATGTGCTTATACTCAAAGATGGCATTCGCCGACGGGCACTTTGAATTTCCACTGCCGAGGAAGAGAATACGCAAAATCCCTTGCCTATCTCTGTATTCTCCGTGCTCTCTGTAGTGAATCCTGGAGGCGCCATGTCCTTATCCTCCGAACGCCATACCGTCCAAAATCCCTTGCTCCGTTATGCCATCGAGTGCGGCTGGAGCTACCTGCCGCCCGAAGAAGCCCTGCGCCTGCGCGGCGGCGAAGACAGCCCCGTGCTCCGCGCCGTCCTGGTGGCGCAAATTCAGCGCCTCAACCCGGGCGTGGTGGACTCGGTTACCCGAGCTGAAGACGTGGTCAGGCGGCTGCTCGGCGTGCACCCCAACATCGAAGGCAACCTGGAGGCCTGGGAGTTCCTCAAGGGCTTGAAGACGGTCTTTGTGGAAGCCGAGCGCCGCGAGCGCAACCTGCGCCTGCTCGACCCGCGCAACATCGCCGCTAACACCTTCCACGTCACCGACGAGTTTTCCTTCAGTAACGGCCGCTTTCGCATCCGCGCCGACGTGGTGTTGCTGATCAACGGCATCCCGGTCATCGTGGTGGAAACCAAAGCTGCCACGCGACCCGAAGGCATCGCCGAGGCTTTCGACCAGATTCGGCGCTACCACGCGCAAGCGCCCGAACTGATGGCGCAGGCGCAGCTCCACGCGCTCACCCATCTGGTCAAATTCTTCTACGGCCCCACCTGGAACCTTTCACGCAAGATGCTCTTCAACTGGCGGGAGGAGTGGGGTGACCCGGCCGGTCGCCCTGAGGCGGATTTTGAAACCCTAGTCAAGAGCTTCCTTGCCCCACGGCGGGTGTTGCAGGTGCTGATGGATTGCATTCTGTTCGTGCGCAAGGATGGCGAGCTTTCCAAAGCGGTGCTGCGCGCCCATCAGATGCGTGCCCAAGACAAGGTCATTGGGCGTGCATCCGATCCCCAAAAGCAGCGCGGGCTCATCTGGCACACCCAAGGTTCCGGCAAGACCTATACCATGATCACGGTGGCAAAGCGACTTTTGGAGGAGGCGCGTTTCCATAATCCCACTGTGTTGATGATCGTAGACCGTAACGAATTACAACAGCAACTCTTCCAGAACCTTGAGGCGGTGGGTTTTGGTCACGTACACGTGGCGCAAAGCAAGAAACACCTGCGCGAACTCTTGCGAGGCGACACGCGCGGCTTAATTGTCTGCATGATTCATAAGTTTGACGATGCCGATGCCAATCTCAACACGCGGGAAAACATCTTCGTGCTGGTGGATGAGGCGCACCGCTCAACCGGCGGCGACCTGGGCAATTTCCTGATGGGCGCTTTGCCCAATGCCACCTTTATCGGCTTTACCGGCACGCCCATTGACCAAAGCGCCCACGGCAAGGGCACCTTCAAGGTCTTCGGCAGCGACGATCCCAGCGGCTACCTGGATAAATATTCGATTCGCGAATCCATCGCCGACGGCACAACCGTGCCGCTGCACTATCAGATGGCGCCCAACGACCTTTTGGTGGACCGCCAGACCATGGAAGAGCAATTCTGGGCTGCGGCTGAACTGGAAGGCGTGGCTGACATCGAAGAGCTCAACCGCGTGCTCGACCGGGCGGTGACGCTCAAAAATATGCTGAAAAACCGCCAGCGCGTTAACCGCATTGCGGCCTTTGTCGCTGACCATTTTGAGCAATACATCCGTCCCATGGGCTATAAGGCTTTTCTGGTGGCGGTGGACCGCGAAGCCTGCTGCCTTTACAAAGAAGCGCTGGATCAGTACCTGCCGGCTGAGATGAGCCGGGTGGTCATCAGCCGCGGGCACGACGACCCGCCGCAGATGCGGCGCTATCACTTGAGCGACGATGAAGAGACGCAGGTACGCAAGGCCTTCCGCAAGCCGGGCGAGTCGCCAGAGATCCTTATCGTCACCGAAAAACTCCTCACAGGCTACGACGCCCCCATCCTCTACGCCATGTACTTGGATAAACCCATGCGCGACCACGTGCTCTTGCAAGCCCTTGCGCGTGTCAACCGTCCCTACGAAGACGAGGAGGGCCGGCGCAAGACGAATGGTCTCATCGTGGATTTTGTTGGCATCTTTGACAACCTGGAACGGGCATTGTCTTTTGATTCGCAGGACGTGAGCGGCGTGGTGGAGGGCATCGAGGTGCTGCAAGGGCACTTTGCTGAGCTGATGGAGACAGCCCGCACCAACTATTTGCCTTTGTCTGCAGGCAAGTCTGCAGACAAGGCTGCAGAAGCCCTGCTGGAGCACTTCCGGGATAAGGAACGCCGCGAAAGCTTTTACGCATATTTCCGTGAATTGGAGGAGGCGTATGAAATCCTTTCCCCTGATGCCTTCTTGCGGCCTTTTTTGGAGGACTACCAGCGATTGGTAGAAATGTATCGCTTACTGCGCAGCTCTTACGAACCGCACGTGCTGGTGGATAAGTCCTTCCTGCGCAAGACGGCTGAAATCGTACAAATGCATACCGCTACCGATGCGGTGCACGAGCCTACAGCCACCTACGAGATCGGTGCGGGTGTCTTGCTGAAGCTGGTGGAAGAAAATAAGCCCCAGACAGTGAAGGTCTTTAACCTGCTCAAGGAACTGTACCGCTTGGTGGCAGCCAAGGGGAAGGAACAGCCGCATCTCATTCCGATTGGCGAACGGGCAGAAGCGATTCGCAAACTGTTTGAGGAGCGGCAACTTTCCAGCCAGGAAGCATTGAAAGCATTGGATCAACTTGTGACCCAGCTGCAAGAAGCGGAACAAGAACGACGACAAAGCGCGCTCTCCCCCCAGGCCTTTGCGGTGGCTTGGTGGCTACGTTTGCAAAAAGGATTGGCTGCCAGCCAGGCGCAGGCGATTGCCACCCAAATCGAGCCAGCCTTCAAAGAGCATCCACACTGGACAACCAGCAGCGCCCAAGAGCGCGAACTGCGCCAGAAGCTCTATAAAGCTTTGATCGAAGCGGAGGTGGAGGATGTTGTGGCTTGGGCTGATGACCTGTTAGCCCTGCTTAGGAGGGCGTTGGAGTGAAAAAGGCACCGCAAAAGACCCTTCCACCGATTGCGTCTCCCTTAGCTGAAGCGGTGGCTCGGGACGTCTTAATTGCTGAGATCGAGGCTTGGGCGCAGCGCATCGGGGTTGAGGATCGCATTTCGGAAATCCAAATTCGTCCGATGAAGCGCAAGTGGGCGAGTTGCTCATCGCGGGGGCGGTTAACCTTTGATACAGCCCTTCTGCATCAACCGGCAGAATTCCGGCGCGAGGTGATTGTGCATGAATTGCTCCATCTCAAAATCCCTAACCACGGGCGTTTATTCAAGGCTCTGCTCAAAGCCTACCTGCCAGAGTCGATTCAGTAAGCCCCTCGCGCGTGCGGATTCGCCCGATTGAGATGCTTCTGGAGCAGTTCATTGGCACCAAAAAGGCCGTAGAGACCGCCAGCTGGATAACCCTGCGCGCTACTTCCATAACGCTGACACCATTACCTGCCTATATAGCTGTAGGTTAAAATGGGGTTAGGATCATCAAAAATAGACGTTAATGTTTTGCATTAAACGTCCTATTCCATCACTGCAGCCAACCTTGCTCCGCCGGCGTGGTGCATAGTGTGTCTATTCGGCGTATAGCCCGATGCGGACACTCAATGAGTTACGATTGAGTTGATTTATCCATTTATCCATAGAAAGAGGTTGATATAAAAGAAGATCAGAAATCCACCCAAAAATAGAAGAAAAGCACAACTCCGAGACGGAACTCCTCGAAGGGGTTTACGGATGCCGAACGAGCGGCGATGAAAGAGCGCGCTCAAGAATTGAAAGCAGCTGCCAAAAAGGAAGAGGGCGAAAAGGCAGTATTGGCAAAGATCGCCGAGATGTCCGAACCCGATCGCAGCATGGCACAGCGTATCCATGAGCTGATGCGCGCCAATGCGCCAGAGCTCACTCCCAGAACTTGGTATGGCATGCCCGCCTATGCAAAGGACGATCAGGTGGTATGCTTTTTCCAAAGTGCGCAGAAATTCAATACCAGATACGCTACTCTCGGTTTTACCGATAAAGCTCACCTCGATGATGGAAATCTCTGGCCGGTCGCCTTTGCGCTAAAGGAATTGAGCGCTGATGAGGAAGCAGGGGTGATCGCATTGATCAAAAAAGCAGTGCGTTAATCGCCGTTCTCGCTGACGTGAGGCAATTGTTTCTATCGACCTGAGTTATTGTGTGGAAAAGAGTCGCCATGCTTCGGAAAACGAGCTGGCTGAAAGTAACTGTGGTTATAGCCCTGTGTGCTATGGGACTAGGGAGCAACTCATATTCCTCGGTTGTTGCATCGGGAAGCGAAATTGTTCGCCTTAGCTCGGCGCGTCCTGATCTTACCTCTCAATTACTAAACGCTCCTTCAGGGTGGTATATCGAGAAGGTGGAATCGAATGTCTTAGGGATGGGTGAATCATCGCTGGTACTTGATTCCGCTGGGAGACCTCATATTGCATTCGAGCAGCAATCCACAGGCTTGATGTATGGGGTTCGTGAAGATTCTGGCTGGGAATTTCAAAAAGTTGGGGTGATTTATGCTTCTAAACCCTCTTTGGCGCTGGATGCGGCAGATGATGAGCGGCCGTATATCGCCTACAATGGCTCAAATTATGGACAGAATAGCTTTAACCTTGGCTTGACATAGTTCAATGGGGATGAGTGGCAATATATTCCCATTGACATCTCAGCCAATTCAGGCAGTAGTCCCTCGCTTGTTGTAAGTGGGGGAGAATATCATATTAGTTACATCCATGAATACAATTCCTTGACAAGATTTCTCTACTATGCTCATTCGAACACGTCTTTTCCTCCAGCCCCTGCCCCAATTGACAACTTGGGTAATTTGTCTTTGGCAAATGGTAATAGTGTTTCATCGTTGGTAATCACCAATGGATATCTTTCGGTGAGCTATGTAGGTGATGGTGTGCATCTCAATTATGCCTCATTATCGAGTGGCAGTTGGATCACCCGAACAAGCGACAGCTCGCCGGAAGTGGGCGGTTTTAGCTCACTGGCTATCCCCTCCGGGGGAATTGCTCGGATGAGTTATTTTGATCGCACCAATTATGATTTGAAGTATGCCTATAAGAAATTGGTTTTCCCTTATACGTGGCAAACCAAGATTGTTGATGGGGCAACCAGTCGAGTAGGGTTTCACACCTCTTTAGCTGTGGATAGCGCGGGTGTGCCTCACATTAGCTATTGTGAAGTTGATCAAGGGGATTTGAAATATGCGACTCGTCTGGCAGGTGGCACTTGGCAGGTTGAGACAGTGGATAGCAGTGGAAAATGTAGCGGCACATCTTTGAGTGTCGATCAAAGCGGTAAGGTACATATTCTCTATTATGATTACGACACTCGCGATCTCAGATATGCTGTTCACTTCCCATTTCAGGTTGATCTGCCACTGGTTTTGCGTTCACCATAGCAGAAAGGGTAGTCAATTTCCCCAATTCTGGTAAGCGGGAAAGGGGAGGGCGAATTCAGCCGCGCGATCAGAAAAGATGTAAGCTGAGATTTGATCGGGGGTCTATTTCCAGATCAAGTTAGGCAGGTTAACCTACACCCCCAGCGCATCTCGTAGGTGATAGTCGCGCTAAACCTACCAACATGAAACGATATGATGCAGAGGATCTCTCATTAGTGGGTGTTGGGTCTGAAGAGATGCCGATTAGGAGTGTTTTCTTTCGAGTGAATTAATGTCTAGCGCTTTAATCTGGACAATGGATTAGGTATAATATCGGAGATTTTATTTTGGAGGAGAAAGATGAGAGCATTTCGATTATTCACTATGTTGATTCTACTTTCCTTGATGGGGATAGGTGCTTGTTCCCCAAAGCCAACTAGTCCGATTAAAGTCCGCATTGGCACCCAACCGTGGATTGGTTATGGTCCTTGGTGGATTGCACAAGAGCAAGGCATGTTTACTAAGTACGGTTTAGAAGCTGAGTTGGTGGACTTTGTGCAGGACACGGAAGTCAACGCAGCCTTTGCTTCTGGTGAGATGGATGCTGCCAATCTCGCCACACATACAGCGATCAAGTTGTTTGCCAATGGAGTTGATCTGAAGGTAGTGCTTCTTGAAGATGCTTCCTTTCAAGCTGATGCTATCCTAGCCGTTGCGGGAATCAACACGATTGCTGACCTAAAAGGGAAAGGCGTTGCGTATGAGGAAGGATCTACAAGTGATTTGCTGTTGAACTATGCCCTCACCCAAAACGGAATGCATTTGGCGGATATTATCCCTGTCCCCATGCCTGCTTCAGATGCTGGTGCGGCCTTGATCGCTGGGCGTGTGGAGGTTGCTGTTACTTATGAACCTTATATTTCGGCAGCCTTGGCTGAAAACCAGGATGTGAAAGTTATCTACACCGCTGGTGAGCGACCTGGCTTGATTTCGGATGTGTTTGTAGTGAATGGTAAGTTTGCCCGCGAAAATCCTGAAGTGGTCAAGAAGCTGCTCGAGGTCTGGGGTGAAGCACTATCCTTCTACAATTCAAATCCCGAAGAAGGTCAGAGTATTATCGCCAAAGCTGTGGGTAGTTCGCTAGAAGAACTAGCAACCGCTTTCGATGGTGTTCGGTTTTACGACCTAGCTGCCAATCAATCCGAATTAAGCGGTAGCTTTATGGAGACCATTCAAGATGTAGCAGAAGTGTCCCAATCCATTGGTTTGTTTGAGGCTATACCTGACCTCAAGGCAATGGTTGATCCCTCGTTTTTGAAATAAACTCCTGGAATTGCTGACTATTGGTCGATCAATTCATTTGTTCTCACGTTAGGTAAGCGGAATCGAGTGATGAGACAACCAGGAGAGAAAATTAATCGGAGATTGCCCCCCCTCCTTGAATTACGCCGACCGATTCCCCCATTATGGTATTGGGGGGTGGGGCTAGGTTTTATTGGATTCTTTCTGTTAGCTTGGATTCTGGTCACCGCGTTAGGTCTTGTGCCGCGCATTTTTCTTCCTTCACCCACGGCTGTGATTAACGAGCTCATTCGTCAGATACAGAGTGGTATCCTCTGGCAGGATGCCAGCACTAGCCTTTACCGTATATTTATTGGTTGGCTGATTTCTACCCTGGTAGCAGTTCCCATTGGTATCTTGATGGGCAATTTTCACTTCTTTGAGGGTTTATTTGAGCCATTTATTGACCTTGTGCGTTATATGCCTGCTGTAGCATTTGTGCCGCTTACCATTCTCTGGTTAGGAGTAGGCGATACACAGAAATACGCCATCTTGTTCATTGGTACTTTCTTTCAAGAAGTGTTGCTCATAATGGATAATGTCAAGACTGTGCCTCGCGAACTTATCCAGATCAGTTCTACCTTCGGACTGAATAAATGGGAAATATTACGGGATGTAATCTTGAGAGCAGCCATGCCAGGTATTTGGGATACTTTTCGGATCACGCTCGGCTGGGCTTGGACATACCTAGTAGTTGCAGAGTTAGTAGCTGCCAGTGTTGGGCTTGGTTATCGTATCATGCGCGCCCAACGGTTTCTGGAAACCGAGACGATTATTCTGGGTATCCTGATTATTGGCTTCATGGGATTGATAACCGATTACATCTTTAAAATTTCTTATAAGAAACTTTTTCGTTGGGCACTGCAATCGCGATGAGTTTGCCGAAGCTTCACATTGAAAACGTATCGAAATCCTTCGATCTTGGCCGAGAGGGAAGTTTGCTTGCAATACAGGATGTTTCGCTCGCCGTACATCCGAATGAATTCGTTTCGTTACTTGGTCCTTCAGGGTGTGGTAAATCCACGCTATTGATGATGACTGCTGGGCTAGAAGAAATCACCGCAGGGCGCATCCTAGTGGATGGACTAGAAGTTAAAGGTCCTGGCTTGGACCGTGGTGTGGTTTTTCAGTCCTATACTCTTTTCCCTTGGCTTACTGTAGCTGAGAACGTGCGCTTTGCTTTAAAGAAAAGCAAGCTAAGTACAGCGGAACAAGAGGAACGTGTGCGTCATCACCTCGAGTTAGTCGGGTTGTCGGATTTTGCCTCTGCATACCCCAATCAACTTTCTGGAGGAATGCGTCAGCGGGTAGCTATTGCCAGGGCTTTGGTTTATCGACCGCAAATACTATTAATGGATGAACCATTTGGGGCGCTTGATGCCCAAACACGGATGCTGATGCAAGAGCTTTTGCTAGAAGTCTGGCAAAAAAATCGTACAACTGTGCTCTTTGTTACCCATGATGTCGATGAAGCCATTTTATTGTCCGATCGGATTTACGTGATGACTGCTCGTCCAGGGCGTATCAAGGCGGAATTGCGTGTGGGTTTACCGCGCCCGCGCAAATGGCTGGAGACAGAAGGATCGCTTCAGTTTGCCCAACTGCGCCATGAGACACTGCGATTACTGCATGAGGAAGTACGCCAGGGAGGCTGATCAATTTATGGACGAATTTCCCCGATTGACCAAGCGAGAATGGGATGTGCTCAAGTTATTGTTACAAGGGAAGAGCAACAAGCGTATCGCATGGGAAATGAGCGTTTCCAAACGGACGGTTGAATTTCACCTCAAAAATATCTATACAAAATTTGGGGTTGCCTCGAGAGTTGAATTAATCTTGAAGCTGGGGAAGACCACAGGTTTGACAGAGGTCGAAAAACTGGGGCAATCCGCAGTTGTGTCTCAGGAACCAATGACCGAAAATTGGGGTAAGTTCACTCGAGCGTTTCGTTGGTCGAAACCCATTTTCGGAAAGGAGATCGAAATGAAAACTCTGATGTCTAGAACTGTTTCTGGGGCAATAGTTACTGCGTTATTGACCGGTCTTGCATGGATTTCAGCGTTGATCCATACACAAAACTTGTACCTTTATGAGGTCAAACCATGGATACGCTGGCTTTTGCTCATTTGGATTGTCATCGGTTTGACCATCGGGTTAATGGGAAAGTATTATGGAAATTCCTTTCGACGCGTGGTCTTCAGCACTATAATCGCAGTTGGTTTGAGCCCTTTGACAATTGTTCCGATAATACTCTCCATTTTATTACCTATTGGGAGAATCGCCGATAAGATTGGTTTGATCGATGCAGCGCAGATTCCGGGAAGTGTTGCTACTCAGTTAACAACGATAGTAATGATCGCAATTTGGCTCTTTGTTGCAATAATTATCGGCGTCGTATTACTCTTCCTGACGATTAGAAAGCCCGCGAAGCGCATCGTACCAACCCAAGCTGAACAAACTATGTAATAAAAGCCCATGATTAGGGCAAGGGAAGAACGAGAAGCGTATTCTCGAGATGGATTGTTGATCAATTCAAATGCGTTTATGTCTCGTTCCACTGAAAACCGAACCGCGCAATCTAGAGCTGAACCTCCATCGCTTGCGTGAAAGGTTGATTGCAGCGGCAGCCTATCATCCTCAGTTGATTTGTCTGCCCGAATGCACTTTAACCGGTTATCTCTGGGAAGAGGAGGATTTGAATACCTTTGCTGAAGCGATTTCTGGCCGGACGACACAGTGGATGGCTGATTTGGCGCGATCCTTTGGGGTTTATCTGTGCTATGGCTTGGTCGAAGCCGCTCCTGAAGGTTTTTATAATACGGCTCTGCTCTTAAACCCGCGCGGGGAAATCTTAATCCAGTACCGCAAAATTTGCGAACAACCTCCGTATCGCAGCGGTAGAGAGTTCTCTAGCGTTGACACGGAGTTTGGACGCATTGGTCTTCTGATCTGTGGCGATTTATTCCATGAGGATGTCCTTGGACAACTTGATCGGAATCTGCAATTGCTCCTCGTACCGATGTCACGCGGTTTTGATGACACCTCACCTAACTTACAACGTTGGTTGAACGAGGAACGGCAGGCTTATTTAGACGCAGTGAAACAGACTGGGGTAACCACTGCTATTGTAAACGCCTTGGAAGACCTTCCCAATGAAGGCGCCTTTGGCGGTGCCTTCGTCGTCGATCCATCGGGTAAACTCCTCGCCGAATCGAGGCATGGAACGGATGAACTATTAATCATCGACCTATAGTGAGTACCCCCCTATCCATGGATAAATCTGCACAATCTGTGTAATCTGTGGATTTACTTGCAATGCTAAAAAAGCTCTCGCTTGTCATCTTAATCGAGTTTCTCATTCTCGGTTGCAGCATGCCATTCCTGTTCAGTCGCTCTACGCCGAATATTGGGGCATCCCAAAAACTCGAACCCCGCTTGTTCGAAGTGCGTGCCGACCAAGCCTGGAACGACACGGGGATTTTTCTAGAACAAGGGGATTTGTTGATTATTCGCTATGTTTCGGGATTCTGGTCTCCCTGGAGCGGTGGCGCCTTCGATGCGATTGGTTCAGGCGGTGATCCTGACTGTGATTGCAACGTGATCAAAGGTGTCTCACACGCTGCTTTAATCGGCAAAGTTGGTGCTGACGGTCTGCCATTTTTTGTCGGTGAGAATTTTCGCCAGCGGATGGGTGAGACGGGAATGCTATACTTGGGCATCAATGATATGCGCATAACGGACAATTCGGGTTCTCTTCTGGTTCAAGTAGAGGTCTGGCGATGAATCGCTCCTTTTGGAAACAATTGCAATTTCGTTGGGCTGGTTGGCAAAACCGCCAACGGCTGAAACGGTTAGCCCATCAGGTGCGCATGCATTCTCCTAGAGAGAGGGATTTGACTACGATTGTCGTCTTCAATACTTCCTCACGGCTATCCGCGTTGAGCCAAAACGCTGCCTTTACCTTATTAGCCGCTATGGGCTTGAAGCTGGGGGGATATCGCATTGTGCAATTTGCCTGTGCATCTGGCATGGTTCCTTGTGTGTTAGGAACCAACCGCCGAGATTATCACCTCCCTCCACCCTGTGCTGCCTGTATCGCTCAAACCAAGCGCCTGACCCAGGCTTTCGAGACCTTCTGGTTCCACTTTCAGCCTGATCATGCTCTAGCAGAGCAACTCAAAGCACTGAATGTGGAGGCTTTGGGTGAATTTCAACTTTCGCATCCTGCTTTTGGCGAACCGATTCCATTGGGAAAACTCGTTTTACCCTCTATCCGTTGGGCATTGCGTTGTTATCATTTGCCTGATGATGAACCTACCCGCTATCTCCTACGCCAGTATCTTCTCTCGGCATACAATGTTGCCCTACACTTCAAGGCTGTGTTAGAAAAAGAATTGCCTTCTGCTTGTCTGATCTTCAATGGGATTATGTATCCCGAAGCAACCGCCCGTTGGGTTGCCTTGCAAAAAGGCGTTCGGGTGGTCACCCAAGAAGTGGGCTTTCAACCGTTTTCGGCTTTCTTTACCGATGGTGAAGCCACGGCTTACCCCATTCACATTGCGGCGACGTTTGAGCTGAGCGAACGCCAAAATCAACGCTTGGATGCCTATTTGGAAAAACGCTTCCAAGGCAAGTTCACCATGGCTGGCATTCGTTTTTGGCACGAAATGAAAGGACTCGATCAGGCCTTTTTGAAAAAAGCGGCTGAATTCCGCCAAATTGTGCCGGTCTTTACCAACGTCGTGTACGACACCAGTCAAGTTCATGCCAATGTGGCCTTTCGCCACATGTTTCATTGGCTGGATCAGGTGCTGAAAATCATCGGCGGTCATCCTGAAACCTTATTCGTGATCCGTGCCCATCCGGATGAAATGCGGCCGGGCACGGCAAAACAAGCCCGTGAGAGCGTGCGCGCTTGGGTCGAAGCCAACGCCGTCAACAAGATGTCAAATGTGGTCTTTGTCGACTCGCAGGAATACCTCAGTTCGTATGAACTGATTCGGCGCTCGAAATTCGTCATGGTGTATAACTCTTCGATTGGGTTAGAAGCCACCCTGCTTTCCGTGCCGGTCTTGTGCGCCGGCAAAGCCCGCTACACCCAATATCCCACGGTCTTCTTCGCCCAATCGATTGACGAATTCGAGCGTCTGGCAGAAGCAATGTTGTCCATCGAGAAGATTGAATGCCCCCCTGAATTTCAACGAAACGCACGACGCTTTTTGTATTATCAACTTTACCGCGCTTCATTACCTTTTGGTCATTACCTGCAAGCAGCGCAGAGAGCAGGTTTTGTCCAATTGCGTGAATTCGATTGGCGCGATCTCCTGCCCGAACGCTCAGCAACCCTACAAACGGTCCTACACGGCTTTCGTGAAGGGGGGGAGTTTCTCCTGCCCGAAGAAGCCGAATGGAGTGCCTATGGACAAGATTGAGATCCTCTCCGTTGAACTGCTCGATCAGTATCGCCGCCTAGTTGAAGAGCTAAAAACCGTTGCCCGCCAATTGCACCTCGAATTTGGCTGGCATTATCTGCTGGATTTGGCTTGGATTCTCTCCCATTTAGGGGAGGTGAGAGGGAAAGTGATCATGGATGCCGGCGCCGGCACAGGCGTTTTGCAGTGGTATTTAGCAGCCCATGGCGCACGGGTGATCAGCGTTGACCGCTCCAGCCGCGCCGATTTGCCCTGGCGCTTTCGGCGCTGGGCGCCGGTGCGAGGCTTACGCCCTTCCGACTTAAACCCTCCTTTAAAAGCTTTGGTCAACGCCTGGCGAAAAGATGGGCCGTTGAATGTGCGCTTCGGAGCAATGAAGCAAGTGGTGTGGGGGTTTTGCAAGGCCTAGCCTCCCCCCCCTCTCCCGGCGTGCGAGGGGAGTGTTCCCTCACCCC
>QEXX01000112.1 GCA_003130835.1 Anaerolineae bacterium
AGCCATCCACTCCAATTATGCAAGCAAATTCCTTCGATCTGTGTAAAAAATCGCTCCTGACGGGTAAATGATTGTTAACCTTCCCCTTTTCCATCCTCATACGAACCAGAGAACAAGGGATAGCCAGACGACTCACATCCAAACCCGATCTACACGGGCGATCGCCCTACTCGAACCGCCAGCCCAAGGCGGGGTGAGGAAAGCAGGGTACCGAAACCCGCCGGATGATGGAGTGCAGTGAGCTTGTCGAAATCTGCCAATGAGGTCTCGATAGAGTGGGGAGAGCACCGGCCTACTCGACCTACAGGAAAGTGCGGGTTGAGTAGCGCAACGAAGTGGAGCGTACCGAAACCCGCCGGATGATGCAGTGCAGTGAGCTTGTCGAAATCTGCCAATGAGGTCTCGACAGGGCGGGGAGAGCACCGGCCTACTCGACCCACAGAAAAGTGCGGGTTCCGATACAGGCTGACGCCTTACTCGACCCGCTAGGATAGGCGGGTTGACGGGCAAGCGTCAGTGAGTTTATCGAAACCCGCTGGCTTAGGAGCAGCGACAGCCTAGACGGTCATCACCGGATCACGCGGCCGCCCATCCCCTGAGGGGCTTCCTACCAGACTAGGAGCTTCTTGTTGGCCGCTTTCTTCGGTAAGCTTAATGCGATTCGCTAACCTATCTAGGAGATGCACAATCTCATGCGAGAGTATGCGTGCCTGATCGATAGCGCTTTCGCACTGCTCTCGATTATTTCGATGGTAACTCCTCACTGCCTCAAGGACAGCACGATGAAACTCTTGATGGGGAGCTTCAAGGTCGCGGTATTCCTTCCAATTGGCAAACCGTTGCCCGGCTTTGCCATAATACCACTTACCTAGCGTGCAGGCTTGATGGTCGCCAGCTTCCTCTTCTTTAATATCAACCTGCCCGGCTAGCATGGCTTCGAGCCGTTTGACCCAAGCCAGGTGACGTTGTTTCATTAACTCAACTTGCTGTAAGAAGGCTTTGCCTGCTCCCAAGTAAAAGCTGCCAACCACTTTGGACAACGCCCGTGCCATTTCCGCCAGTTCGGCTGCCGAGGCGCTAACCTGCTTCACCGTGGCGCTCATCTCTTCCGCCGAGGCGGAGACCTCTTCAATGGCAGCGCTGTTCTCTTCGCTGACCGTGGCGATGTTTTCGATCGCTTGGCTGACTTCGCTGGAGCTGGCAGCCATCTCTTCTGTGGCAGCAGTGTTTTCCTCTACAATTGCCGAAACGCTATCCATGGCATCAACCAGCTTCGATGTTGCTGCTCTCATTTGCTCAACGGCTGTTTGCGTGCGTTGAATGCGCTCGGCAACGTTAGCAACTGCCTTTTCGATTTCTTCCAGCACGTTGCCAGCCATTTTAGAGCGCTCGCTCGTCGATTTCACTTCTTGAGCGCTGAGGTGCATAGCGCTTACCGCTTCTTGCACCGATTGTTGGATTTGGCGAATCAACTCGCCGATGTCGCGAGTTGCGGCTGCGGAGCGTTCTGCCAATTTGCGCACCTCATCTGCCACCACGGCAAAGCCTTTGCCGTGCTCGCCTGCGCGAGCAGCTTCAATGGCCGCATTAAGCGCCAGCAAGTTGGTTTGACTGGCAATGTCTTCGATGGTTTCGAGGATGGAGCCAATTTCCTCCGAGCGTTTGCCCATTTCCTCGACCTGCGCCGCTGTTTCGATCACGCGGGCACTCATCTGTTGCATCCCCGCCAAGACCTGATTGACGGTTGCAACCCCGCTTTGAGCGCTTTGGGCAGCAAGCTCAGCACTCTGACCAGCATCTTGAGCATTTTGTTTCACTTCTTCAATGGCGTTGCCGATCTCGCCAGTCAGGTTAGAAGCCAAAGCAACCGCTTGAGCTTGTTCTTGCGCGCCGCGCGCCACCCCATCGATGGCACGGTTCGTCTGTTCTGCCGAGACTGCTGTACGGGTGACCGAATCCGATTGTTGGGCAATGCCCTTAGCAACTTGTTGAACGGTTTGAGCGATCTGTTCGGTGACCTGATCGCTTTGCTGGGCAGCGCTGGCAAGTTGCTCTGAGAATAAGCCTACCGCATTGGCGCTTTGAACCACCTGCTCGATCAACGTGCGCAGGTTGGCAACCATTTGAGCGAAAGCATTCGCCAACACATCCTGTGCCGAACGCGGGCGCACCGTTACCGTGAGGTCGCCGTGGGCGAGGTTTTCGGCGGTCGCCGCCATCTCTTGCAGGTAGGCGATCATTTTGGCAAAGGCACGGCTCAGGTCACCCATCTCATCCTTGCGCTCTTGGCTGAGGGTAACGTTCACTTGCCCTTCGGCGATCTGATCAGCCGCTTGCTTCAACTGGTTGACCGGATCAAGTATGTTTTGGGTAATGATCCAACTAACCGCCAAGCCAAGAGCAAGGGCTAAGACAACCGCAATCACCGAAAAGCGCGTGGTGGTCTGCTGGGCAGTTTGAATTTGCTGGGTCGCGAGCTCATTGAGGGCGGCTCTCTTCTCTTGAACTTGACGGGCAATCGGCACCATTTCCGATTCAGCCTGTTGCATGTCAACAGCCGCCTGATAAAAATCCTGACCCGCAGCGAGATAGCTGTTGAGCAATTCTTCAAAACGATTGCTGGCTTCTACGGCGCGGCTATTGCCGGCCGCTAGGCTGCGATAGCGGAATAAGCCACCTTTGGTTTTGGTTGATTGAAGTTGAAAGAGCCGCCAATCTTCGGCAGGATTGTTGCTCTCGATAAGCAGGCGCGCTTGGACACGCAATAGATAAAAATTCTGCACTAGCTCGGCGTTGAAGCTATTGGAGATGGCATACCATCGATTGATGGCTTCAAGGTCTTGTTGTGCCTGGGCGGTTTTCACTTCGCGCTCAATCACATTGGTTTGCAAATCTTGGACTTCGGCGGTGAATTGGGTCGCAATCTCTGTCCAGCGTTGAATGGCTTGCTCTTTGCGTTGCTGAGCAGTGACCATTTCGGTGAATTTATTTTGATATTGAGTTACAGAATCGCTCAATTCAGCCAAAAGTTGCGCGCTCTCACCCTTTAAGTTCGGTTGGAGGTCGGTGATTTGTTGTCTTAACTTGCTCATAAGAGCGGTATGTTTTTGAACGGCATTCTCCGTATCCCCTTGCCATACCTCGAAACCCCGCAGTTGAAAATTCTTTTCCTGCCGCCGCACCTCTTCAAAAGTTAACCCCAGTTGATTGACAGCATTCCGCACCGCTGCTGAAGTTTGCACCTGATTGACTCCCCAAAAACCAACAGCAGCTACGCCAATGGTTAGAATCAAGACAACGCCAAAACCGATGGCTAATTTGACACCCAAACGCAAATGGTTCATCCGTATACCTCCTGACATGTTCTTTGCCGACCGTTCCTCTTTTCTCCTTGCTTGCCGCCTGACTTAACGTGAGATTCATTGAGCGTTGGAATCGATTTCCATTCTAGAGAGTCGGATTTTGCATGCTCTGGTCTTTGTTATTTTGCCTTAAGTTTTGCCTGACGACCGTAAAGCAACAATAAAAAAGAGCGTAAAAAGGCATAAAAACCCGTGTTTTCTCCCTCTATCGTCTGCTGAAGCAAGGAGCGGGGGGAGAGGTAAATTTTCTTTGCCCATCAGCGGAACGAGCAGGAAGCAAATGCGGATGAAGAGGCTTAGGGATGGAGTTGACCGAAGTCCGCTGGTGGCTTGCAGGCGAAATGGTGTTGAGAGGTAACTCCTCTCCCCTCTGCTAAACGTCTTAACAAGCCAGGGCATCCCTCAAGGCGTGATTCGTTCGTTCTCTTACGATAATCATCATCCTTGAGATTGGATACATTTAACTAACTGCCCGCTAGCCTTGGGGATATAATACGGCTATTGAAGCAATCGTGGGCTAAGTTTTCGTTTTAGAAGAGGAGTTAAACATGACAATTGTTCTCAATGGCTCTGGTTTGACAATTGAAAAATTGGTACGCATCGCCCGTGACGGTGAGAAAGTCGAACTTCACCCCGACGCTCTGGAACGCATCAAAACCTGCCGCGAAATGCTTGAGGAGAAAATCCGTGCTCATGAGATCATGTACGGCATCAACACGGGGATTGGTGAGTTCTCGGAAGTGGTGCTGACCGATGAACAGGTCATGCAGTTTCAGCGTTATCTGATCTACAATCACGCGGCCGGGATCGGCGATCCGGTGCCGATTGAACAGGTGCGGGCAGCTTTGGCAAGCCGCATCAACGTTCATGCCCACGGCAACTCTGGCTGTCGCCCGGAGATTACCCTGACCATGGTTGAAATGCTCAACAAGGGGGTTACGCCGGTGGTTTGTCAGAAAGGTTCGGTTGGGGCTTGCGGCGACTTGGCGCCGATGGCGCAGATGGCTTTGCTGTTGATGGGCGAGGGAGAAGCCTGGTATCAGGGCGAGCGCTTGCCGGGCAGAGTGGCGATGGAGCGCGCTGGGATTCCGATTCCCGATTTGCAAGCCCGCGATGGATTGGCAGCCATTAACGGCTCCAATCTCTTGACGGCGATGAGTGCTCTGCAGCTCTATGATATGAATCGCTGGCTCAAACAAGCCGAGATCGCCTGCGCCATGAGTTTGGAAGCTTTGCTTGCCAACTTGAAACCGTATGATGTGCGCCTGCATCAATTGCGCGGTTTTCCAGGTGCCGTTCGGAGCGCCAAAGCCATTATGAAATGCATCGAAGGCTCGGACTTAACTACCGGCAAGATGAAGACGAAAGTCCAAGATGCCTATTCGATGCGTTCATCCCCACAGGTGATCGGGGCAGCGCACGATGCCATTGCTTTTGCCCGCCAACAGGTAGAAATTGAATTGAACGGTGTGGGAGATAATCCCATCTTTCTGCCTGAAGCCAAATTGACCTTGACAGGAGCAAACTTCCAAGGTTCTCCGGTCTCTCTGCCAATGGATTTGGCTGGGGCAGCCATCACGATGGTGTGTGTGCTGTCTGAACGGCGTCTGAACCGCCTAACCAACCCGGCGTTGAGTGTGGGATTACCGGCTTTCTTAACCAAAGGTGCCGGCATGTTCTCCGGGATGATGCTCAGCCAGTACACCGCCGATATGCTGATCGTTGAACAACGCATCCTATCGATGCCAGCCTCGATTCAATCCATCCCGGCCGCCGCCGATCAGGAAGATTTTGTCTCCATGGGCATGAACACCGCCCTTAAAAATCAGCAAATTCTCGACAACGCTTACAGCGTTTTGGGAATTGAGTTCATGGCGGCTGCCCAAGCTTTAGACTTCCGTGAGTTTCAGCCCGGCCGCGGCGTGCAGAAAGCGCGTCAGGTCATCCGTCGCTATGTTGCCCATCTTGATGAAGACCGCCCGCTCTATCCCGATCACAACACCATGAAGGAATTGGTCAAGCGCGGCGAAATCTTGGATGAGGTGGAGAAAGAGATCGGCAGTCTGGAATAAACCAAAGGCTGGAGGGCGGCATAAGATGTGCGCCCTCCGTTCGGAATGCGATCGTTCAAGCCTGCGGGAGGGTAGAAAAATACTCCTTTTGCCTAGCGGTAGAAAGGCTGGAGGCGAGAGCCAGGGCTTGCAGGTCGAATAGGGGGCGTTTTCCCACCGTATCGAGACCCCATCCGGCGGGTTTTGGTAGGCTCGCTGGCGCTGACTACTCAACCCGCGCCTTCCCCGTGGGTCGAGTAGGCGGGTGTTTTTTTCGCCGTATCGAGACCCCATCCGGCGGGTTTCAGTAGGCTTGCTGGCGCTGGCTACTCAACCCGCGCCTTCCCCGTGGGTCGAGTAGGTGGGCGTTTTTTCCGCCGTATCGAGACCCCATCCGGCGGGTTTCGGTAGGCTCGCTGGCGCTGGCTACTCAACCCGCGCCTTCCCCGTGGGTCGAGTAGGCGGGTGCTCTTCCCACCGTATCGAGACCCCATCCGGCGGGTTTTGGTAGGCTCGCTGGCGCTGGCTTCTAAACAAGCCAAAGTGGGGAGCATGTCCTCGCTGGCTTGCAACTGCCAGCGTTAGGCATCGGATAGACCAACCTTGGGCAAGCCGTCTGAAGTGCAGCTCGGCACATCCTGATTAAGTCCAAAATCCACCGCCTCAAACGCCCCAATCTTTGTTATACTCCGCTCGATGCAGACCAAAATTTGGCGCGTTGACCCCCAAACCCCTGATGAGACCCTCCTCGCTGAGGCTGCCCAGGCGATTCTATCCGGGCAGTTGGTTGCCTTTCCCACCGAGACGGTCTACGGTTTAGGTGCAAATGCCTTCGATCGCCAAGCGGTGCGGCGCGTCTTTCTCGCTAAAGGCCGCCCGGCGCAGGATCCGCTGATCGTCCATTTGGCTGATGCCGAGCTGCTGTCGCAGGTCGCCCGAGAGATTCCACCGTTCGCTGAAACCCTCGCCCGAGCCTTTTGGCCCGGGCCCTTGACGTTGGTACTGCCCAAGCAAGAAGGGGTGCTGGATGAGATCACCGCCGGCTTGCCTACCGTAGCCGTGCGGGTGCCCGCTCATGCGGTGGCACTGGGGCTGCTGCGCGCTAGCGGCGTGCCCATTGTTGCCCCTTCCGCCAATCGCTTTGGACATGTCAGCCCGACCACGGCGCAGCATGTGCTAGAGGATTTAGGGGGGCTGATTGAAGGCATCTTGGACGGCGGTTCAACCCATGTCGGGGTCGAGTCAACCGTCCTAGACCTGACCTGCACACCGCCGCACCTATTGCGTCCGGGCGGCGTTTCCCTTGAAGCCCTCCAGGAACAGATCGGAGAAGTGGTCTATCTACCTCAAAAGCCACCCGAAGAAGGCGAATTGACCGCCCAACGTTCACCGGGATTGCTCGCTAAACATTATGCCCCTCAGGCGGAATTATGGTTGTTTGCCGGGCAACGCGAGCGGGCGCTGCAAAACATGCGCCAAACAGCCGAACAAGCCTGCCGCAGTGGACGGCGGGTGGGGGTTTTGGTCGGAGAGGAAGCTCGCGGGTTCTTTTCCGAGTTGCCGCTGGTCCTGTATTCACTGGGCAGTGAACAGCGATATGATGAGATGGCAAAGCGTTTGTACGCCGGGCTGCGCGCACTCGATCGACAAGGGGTTGAATTGATCTTGGCAAGGGAGGTGACCGGCGAGGGATTAGGGTTAGCGATCCGCGATCGACTGCGGCGGGCGGCAAGCCGGGTCATCGAATGAAAATTGCATCTTGCGAAGGTTAGCGGGGTTGAGTAAAATAAGAGTATGCGGGCGTCGCCAAGCGGTAAGGCATCAGCCTTCCAAGCTGACATTCGCGGGTTCGAATCCCGTCGCCCGCTCTAGGGAAAATTCCTTTCCGCAACGCAGTTAATTCTAGTCTTTATCCGTTGGTTAAAAAGGGCCCGTAGCTCAGCGGCAGAGCGGACGGCTCATAACCGTTTGGTCGCAGGTTCGAATCCTGCCGGGCCCATTTAGGCAGAGGCGTTGCTTGGTGCACGGTGAAGTAGAGGCGGGGGATCATCGATACGCCTCGATGAAGCAATCAAAATTTCGAAGCAATTGCTTAGAGATCAGACCCTGTTATATTCATCAAGGAAAACCCCTAGCTACTAGAGCCAGTCTTCTCTTGCATACCGTTAACTCGTTGCTTTCAGCGTTTATCCCCTTGCCGAAGCAGTGATTGACATTCCTTTAGGTTTGCGGTATATTCTTGGGTGCGTTCGGGTGGGTCCGGCGCGGCGGAAGCCTGCGAACCCCGTCAGGTCCGAGAGGAAGCAGCGGTAAGGAGGTCCTTCTGGGTGCCGCCGGGTAGCCTGCCCGACGCTTTTTTGTCCAATTCGCACAATGAACCCGCTTGCTTTTTTGTTTATCCTTTCGGTTGACGGATGTCTGTAAGCTGGTATAAAAGTCCATGATGAACGCATTCAGTCGCTCCAAGTCCAACGCTAAGCGCAGCCCGAAAACCAACCCTCGGTTTTCGGCTGTTGGGCTGTTTGGATAAGCGAGCAAAGCACAAACGCAGCAAAAGCCAGTCCCTGTCCAAGCAACGCTCCCTCCGAAACCGAGGGAGCGTTCATTTTTTGATTGGAGTTGAAGCATGATCGAAATTCTAGACTCAACCTTAAGAGAAGGAGAACAAACTCCCTACGTAAATTTTCTGGTCGAGGAAAAACTTGAAATTGCCCGTCTCTTAGACTTGGTCGGGGTGGAGATGATCGAAGCCGGCGATCCCAGCGTTTCGCCGAAGGTCGCCGAAGCGATTGAGAAGATCGCCAAGTTGGGTTTAAAAGCCGAGATTGTTGCCCATTCTTTAGCGCGGCGGGAGAACATCCAGCGCGCTCGGGATTGCGGCGCGCAGCGGGTAGCGATCTTTTATGCCACTTCCTCCATTCACCTTGATGTGAAGTTGCGCAAAACTCCGCAGGAGGTCATCGACATCATCAGCGAACAAGTGGCTTATGCGCGCAGTCTGGGGTTAAAAGTGCGGTACACGCCAGAAGATGCCTCGCGTACCGATTTCGAGTTTCTCGTCCAAGTGTGTAATGCGGCTATTCAGGCTGGGGCTGACCGCATCAGTTTCGCCGATACGGTGGGGGTGCTGAAGCCCGAACAGGTGTTTGAGCGCATCAGCCTCCTGCGCCAACGCTTGTTGCCCTGTGCCATCGATCTGCATTTCCACAACGATCACGGTTTGGCGCTTGCCAATGCCATGGCGGGTATTCGCGCTGGCGCGAACTGTATCCATACCACGGTCAACGGGATGGGCGAACGGTGTGGCATCCCTGATCTAGCCGAAGTGATCATGGCCTATCACAACCTCGAAGGCCTCCAGAAATACCATCTCCCACCCCTGATGGCGCTAGTGGATTACGTTGAAAAAACGAGCGGCTTCTTTGCTGCCCCCAACAAGCCGATCAGCGGTCAGAATGCTTTTTCACACAAGAGCGGCGTGCACACCAACGGCGTGCTCAAAGACCCCCGCACCTATGAGCCTTTTGATCCAGCCCTTTTAGGCAGGGAGCGCAAGATTATCATCGACAAATATACCGGCAAAAGCGCCGTGATCGCTCGCCTGGCGGAATACGGGGTGGAGGTTCAACCCGATGAGTTGGAACGTATTTTGATCGAAATAAAGAACCTCGGCGATAGCCGCAAGCAGATCTTCGATGCCGACATCCTCGACATCGCCGAGCGTGTCACCGGACGATCCATTGATGTCATCCCGCGCGAGATCGAAGCCATGATCATGTTGGAGGTGGAGTCGCACGTCTATACCACCTCGGTGGTGCGGCGCCTGCGCAGTTTTCGCAATGTCAAAAACTTGTTTGAGATCAGCGGTGAATTCGACATCAGCGCCATGGTTAGCGTGGAAAACGTAATGGCATTAAACAATCTGATCGAAGAGATCCGCCGTCTACCAGGTGTCAAGCGTACCGAAACGCGTTTGATCTTGAAGAAGTATTCCAGCAACGGCAAGGGGAACGCTGCTTTGGAAGCCGTAATGCAGAAAAACTAAGCCGGAGCGAATCGAGCGCATGCTCCCTGCCTCATCCGCAGCCCTTCTCTCGAAGGCAAAGGGGAGTCAATGTCCGTTTCCTGCCGGGACGATGGGCTGTGGGTGAGGGCAGGTTTCGACAGGCGCCTCGACCAGCTCAGCACACTGCTCAACCCAGCGGGTTTCGATAGGCACCCTGACGCTCGCTATTCAACCCGCTGCACTCCCCTTGCCCACTGCAAGAGAGGTTAGCGGTTAGGGGGCTTGAATGGAGCTTCTCGACACCCGCCGGCAGTGTAGGTGTACCAGTTTTATGAGCCGCAAGGTGGGCGTCCTCGCCTGCGAAACTCGATTGACCATGACGTACACCCTGCGGCAGGGCAGTGGAGCGTACTTGGGTGATGCATAACTTGTTGAAGGATTCAG
>QEXX01000113.1 GCA_003130835.1 Anaerolineae bacterium
CCGCGACATTCATGTCGCCTAAATCCACGAGATAAATCTCGTGCTACCGCGTAAGCGACATGCATGTCACCTGAAACCACGAGATAAATCTCGTGCTACTGCGTAAGGTGAGTTAATGACATTTTTTCTTTCAAGAGAATCGCAGCTCGACATTTGAGAAGACAATACCACTTAGCATCAAAAATGCCTTAAACAAAATCACCCTCCAACCAGAGGTATTGATAAAAGCCACAATACCGTGATGGATTGTTCAGATTATCCTAATAATAAATTTGCAATATATAGAATTTATCTTGACAAATTATGAATCTGTAGTAAAATGACTATACAAAGCTCTCCTGTAGGCAGGCTTGTTCTGGTTGAGATTGGTTTAGAGGTTTGGATGGTGTATGGAAAGCGGATGGTAAGTCGCCTACGGGAGAGCATCTTGAGAAGAAGGATGGTAGAGACTCATGGCATTCTATCTAGCGATAAAAGAGATCTTGCGTAATCGCGGGCGATTTCTCCTGTTCAGTTTGGTCATCGCCCTAATCACTGTTTTGGTTCTGTTTATCGCTGCCCTTGCCCAAGGGTTAGCTGAAGCCAACAAAGAATACTTAGAAAAACTTGACGCGGAATTGATCGTATTTCAAGAGAACGTAGATCTTTCCACCGCTGCCAGCCGCATCCCGCGCGATAAATTGAACGATATCCGTCGCATTGAGGGCGTAGCAGAGATCGGGCCGATCGGCTTCGCCACTGCTACGATTGTGCAAGACGACATGTCGGCCCTGTTGGATGTGTCCTTAATCGGCGTTGAACCCGGAAAACCTGGCATGCCCCCTGTTTTTGAAGGACTGCCATTGCGTTCGCCACGCGCCTATCAGACTATCATCGATGGCAACGTTGCTGCGCAAACCGGCATCAAGGTCGGCGACCGTATTCGCATTAAAACGATCGTTGGTAGTGACGAAAAGGTTCACACCCTAGAAGTCATCGGGATTACTGACGGACGGCAATTCTTTTATGCCCCTTCCATCTTTGTCCCCTTCAATACTTGGGACTCGATCAAGCCGCAACCCAATCAAAATGGCCGTCCCATTGAGGGCATTGCAAATGTGGTTGCCGTGCGCCTAGAACCAGGCCAAGCTCCACAAATTGTTGCCGAGCGCATCCAAAATCGAGTTTCCAATGTAGAAGTGGTAGACCGTAAAACCGCTTATGAAGCTTCACCAGGCTATCAAGCTCAGCAAGGAACGCTTAACACCCAAAGGGGGTTCACCCTGCTCATCGGTGTTTTGGTGATTGGTGGTTTCTTTCAAATCCAAACGCTACAAAAAGTTCCACAAATTGGTGTACTCAAGGCGATTGGAGCATCTAACCACAGCATTGCTGTTGCCGTAGTTTTACAGATCATTTTGGTCACCCTCATCGGGGTAGCCATTGGCTCATTCGGTACCTTTCTGCTAACCCAATTTCTGCCAGCCGGTATCCCGATCTTGCTGAGTGGCACAACCGCTCTCATCGCCATTGCAACCTTATTACTGATTGGCCCAATTGGCGGTATGGTGTCGGTACGCTTGGCTCTAAAAGTAGAACCGCTTGCAGCATTAGGAATGTAAACTTCATCCAAAGGAAAAGTCATGGATACGATCTTAGAGACAAACTCGGTTTATAAAATTTATCAAAGTGGTAGTTTGTCCGTTACCGCTGTTGACAATGCTTCCATCACCCTGCACAAGGGCGAATTTGTGGCTATGGTGGGACCTTCTGGTTCGGGAAAAACCACTATGCTAGCCTTAATTGCTGGTTTACTGCGCCCCACCAAAGGCGAAATTATCATTGACGGCAAAGATATCGTTCAGATGAGCGATGTGGAACGAACTCGCTTTCGCCGCGAAAAGGTCGGCTTCACCTTTCAAGCTAACAATCTTGTCCCCTTCCTGACCGCTTTGGAAAATGTTGAACTGATGTTGCGCATGAATAAACGCTACAATCGGCAAACGGCTGAGCACGCCAAACGGCTGCTGGTGCGTCTTGGTTTGGGTGATCGCCTGAATAATTTGCCTTCGCAACTTTCGGGCGGGCAACAACAACGTGTTGCGATTGCGCGAGCCCTTGTGCATGACCCAGCCATTGTGCTCGCTGATGAACCGACCGCTAGCCTGGACTCTGAGCGTGCTTATCAGGTGGTTCAGATCCTTTCTGAGCTGATTCATGAGCAGGGCAAAGCAGCCATCATGGTCACCCATGATCTGCGCATGGTTCAATTTGCCGACCGCGTCATTCAAATGCTGGACGGTAAAGTCGCTCGGGTGATCGAAAGCCGCCAAGAGATCGAAGCTCTGGCGGCCATTGGGCAACAGCAAACACCCACTAAAGCTCCCAAACTATCCAAACCCAAAGAAGAGAGCAACCCTGTTCCTGTCTCAATCCCGCTACCAGCCATCCAACCCATTGGAGATTAATCGCCCTTTCCCTCTTCGGTCACCAAGCCTTAACCCGAGGGCTTGGTGACCCTTTTTCTAGCCGTTATTTTGCCACAACTGCGCATAATACCCATTGGAGTTACACAATTCGTCATGTTTTCCCCGTTGCACCACTTTACCAGCTTCTAAAATCAGGATTTCATCCATTCGATCAAAACCAATTGCCTGATGACTGATCAAAATCACTGCGCTGGGCTTCGTCCAATCTAAGAGATTCTGAACAACTTCTCGGGCAGTTGCCAAATCCAAATTCGCCGTTGGTTCATCAAAGAGATACAAAGGGGATTCTCGCAACAGCGTGCGCGCCAGCAGCAAGCGTTGTCGTTCGCCACCGCTTAATTGCTTTCCATGTTCCCCCACCTGAGTCCCCAATCCTTGCGGCAGTTGGCGGACAAAATCAGCCAACCGAACCGCTTCCAAGACTCGCCATATGGTTTCTTCTGAAGCGTTCGGATTGAGAAACAACAAATTTTCACGGAGCGAGGTTTGAAATAGATAATCGTCTTGACCACACGAAGCCACCCACGCTCGCCAGCGGGTCAAATCATACTGAAGCAAATCGGCCCCATCTATGGTGATCACTCCACTCTGTGGCTCAATTAGCCCCAAGAGCAAATTGACCAAAGTCGTTTTTCC
>QEXX01000114.1 GCA_003130835.1 Anaerolineae bacterium
CCAAGGGTGGCGAGAGGTTCTCGCCATCGCAGGTATGCCGCTTGGGGATGATTCCATTGGGGGCAAAGGCCGTGCTGATGATCTCAATGTTCATCTTAACCTCCTCATCTGATGAACCAACCGATGCGGTTTGACAGGCTGACAACCAAAATGAAACCAGCAAGAGCAGGAGAAAGGCAAACCAGCGTTCCATTTCACCCTAGAGGATTTCTCAGACACCGATCAAAATTGCCCGAGCGGGTGCGCCGTCAGCGCCTTTGAGCTTAAGGGGTAAACAATAGAGCATATACCTCCCTTGCGCTACCTCGGCTAAATTCAACCCCTCCACGATGATCACGTTTGCCCGCAACAGGATTTCATGGGTCGGGCGACTTTGCTTATAGGGCGCCACCGAGAGATAGTCCACCCCGATCAGCTTGACGCCGCGTTTCACCAGATAATCGGCGGCGTCGGCGGTCAAACCCACAAAATCGGTCTGAAATTCCTTGACGCCCTTTGCCCAATATTCGCTGTTGCGCGTACGGATCAGCAAACGGCGGGTGCGCGGCGGAATATCGGCTTTTTCCAAATCCGCTGCTGTCACCACATTTACTTCGGGGAGATGAAGGACGTACACGCGCCCGGTTAGAATCTTCAAAGAGAGCTGATCGACTCCCTTGCCGTGATTGATGAAATGATAGGGAGCATCCACATGGGTGCCGGTATGGGCGCTCATTTCAAAACGGGTGGTGTTGGTATTATCCCCGGCTTCAATCTTATCGAAGCGCTCCATGAAGAACTTCGGATCGCCCGGCCAACTCGGGATTTCATCAGACAGGGTAAGCGTAATATCATAAATGCGCATAACTGCCTCCGTTTCTTAATAAATAGTATAGCTTAAGGAAACAAAGAAGGCAATTTATTTTACAAAATTTCGGCAGGAAAATGCGTTCATCTGATACTTTTTTACCGCCTGATGGTTTAGGGTCACCCCCAACCCGGGCTGATCAGGGACATCGATCGTGCTATCAGCATTCAACACAAACCGTTCTTCGGTAATATCCTCTTCGTAATACCGATCGGTCGCGGAAATATCCCCCGGCAAGGTGAAGCCGGGCAAGCTCGCCAAAGCCAAATTGGACGCTCGCCCAACGCCAGTCTCTAACATGCCTCCGCACCAAACCGGCGCTCCCTTCGACAGACAATGATCGTGGATTGCCACGGCTTCAGCCAAGCCCCCAACTCGTCCAGCTTTGATGTTGATAATGCGGCACGCACCTATCTCCAACGCTTGGCGGGCATGTTGCAAGGACAGGATACTTTCATCCAAACAAAGCGGTGTTTGGAACGCTTTTTGCAAGTGGTGATGGTCCCAAAGGTCTTCTTCATCCAATGGCTGTTCGATCAAGAGCAGATTCAAGGCATCCAAAGGCTTGAGGACAAAGGCATTTTCCAAATGGTAAGCTGAGTTGGCATCGACCTGCAAGCGCAGGGTTGGAAAAGCCCGTCGTACGGCTTGCACGTCTTCCACATCTCTGCCCGGCTTGATTTTCAACTTGACCCGCGCATACCCCTGCTGTAGGTAATCTTCCACCACCTGCACCAATTTTTGCGGTGACTCTTGAATACCTACCGAAACCCCCACCTCAACCCGATCCCGCCTGCCGCCTAACAGGGTTTTCAGCGACTGTCCACTTTGCTTGCCATACAAATCCCACAAAGCCATTTCCAAGCCGGCTTTTGCCATGCGATGGCCGCGAATCCAGCTTAATGTCTTGCGCAGCTCTTTTGGATGCGCTATTTCGGTGCCCACCACAGTAGGCAGGATAAACTCCTGCAAGATATGCCACTCGGTGCCTACTGTTTCTGAAGAATAGCCCGGCTCCCAATCGGCAACACACTCTCCATACCCTTCGATGCCCTCGTCTTTGACGATGATCAACAAGCAATCTCGCGTTAGGCTGCGCCCGAAAGAAGTTTCAAAGGGGGATCGCAAGGGCATGCGCAGATGTATGACATCGATTTGTTCGAGTTTCATAAGGTATGCTCTCCATGACTGAGAACGTATAAACTGCGCGCTGGATGTCCTTTCAGGTAGATAAAGTCGGTGACGAAATACCCTTGTTGAAAGAGCACAGGAAAGATCTGACGGCAATGCAGTCGCCACTCCAACGCTAAGTCTCGATCGAGTTGTTTAATTTGCAAATAATCAGAGGGGATTTCAACCAATAACAGCCCGGGGTATGCTTCGGCGGGCATGGGCTGGTCGAGCACGTCAAAGGGGAAGTGGATTGCGCGTGGTACTGGCAATCCATCGGAGCGCAAACCACTCGGATTGATGATCTCTGCGCCGGCCGCCAGATAGTGGGCTAAATCCAATTGCTGGCGAGCTTGTCGGCTCAAGCGACGATTGACGCGTTGGGAATGCACCCACCAGTCCACCTCGAAGCGGTCGGTCGGTGTGCCGGCGTTCAAACCATCGCGCAAGACGCCATAATAATCGAGATGATACGTATTGCACACTGCGCCTAATTTGGCAATGTTCAAATGGGCATTGCGGCTCAACAACGGGTCGTAAGTCCAGGTGATGCGATCGATACCTTGCTTGCGCACCATCTGCCATTGGGCGCGTTTCAGCAGAAACCCTAACCCTTCGCTGCGGTGATCGGGATGTACGCCTAGCATGTGAGAATAATGCATTAGGCGCGGGCCGTCCGGCGTATGATAGATCGCCGGCAGTCCAAAAACAAACCCGACCAATTGTCCTTTGTCATCGGTTGATCCTCCTGTATACGCTCCAATACAAATGCCGCCATGTTTGACGGCCGAAATCAACAAATGCGTCGGAATGACTTCCGTCTCATTGCCCGGCCAAACGATGCGTTGAAGCTCCTCAACGGCAAGAAAATCCTCAGCTTCGGTGAGAATTCGCAATTGATAGGTGCTTTGGCTCATGCCTCCCCCCTCCATCGCAATTGCTGCCCAAGTACACGGCGCCAATTAGTCGTGTTGAGGTAATCTAGTCGCTGGGAGAGCCGGCTAGGTTTTAAGTGAAATAGGCGCGGCAACGTGTCGATCGAACAGGTGCGATTGACCGCTAAATAATCCAACCAAAAGACGGAGACCGGCGAACGCGGCAAGCTAGTTTCCAAAAAAACGGTCAAGCCGCGCAATAGAGGTGGTGGCAGATAAAAGAAGCGGTGCCGTTTTCCCATTACCTCCATTACAGTTTGAACCACTTCACAAAAGCTCAACATTTCCGGCCCACCCACTTCGTAGATTTGATTGAGCGTTTGCGGATCGTCGATCGCCCATGTGATCACGGTCGCTAAATCTTCGACCCAAATCGGCTGTAACAATGATCGTCCATCACCCGGCACAAAGAAAATGAAAGGAATTGCGACCAACAATTGGGCAATCCCGCTGGTGAGCACATCACCTTTGCCGAACACAACTCCAGAGCGAAAAATCGTATAGTTAATTCCGGTACTGCGGATCGCTTCTTCTGCTAAGCCTTTGGCTTTACTGACCGGAAACGCTGAAAACCGATCGGCCCCCAAATGACTGACAAAAACCAAACGCTCAATTCCGCTCTCTTTGGCAACCTGCGCCACCAGACGCGTCCCTTCAATATCTATGCGCATTATATCAGCATACGCTCCTTGACGTTCCACGCCTGCCAAGTGGACAACGATCTCCATTCCAGTCATCGCTGAGCGTAGGCCGCGCGCGTCGGTCACGCTGCTCACCGCAATTTGAACCGCGACCCCCTTTGGCACGCGGGGGGTGCGCTTGGCGGGCCGAATCAATAGACGCACTTGATGACCAGCCTCAACCAGTTTCGGCACCAGCGCTTGCCCGATAAACCCAGTTCCACCGGTAACGAGAATGTTCACCCTATATCCTTGTGTAAACTTCTCTAGGATGTTGGCGCGTCGACAGGGTGAAACAGGATGAATCAGAGAACCATCCTGTCAATCCAGATATCCTGAAAACGCTGAAGCTCTCGTCTCTTATTTTATCGCATTTCGTCTTCTTGAAAGCGCAGGGCAAAGGCGTGCAAAGCCAACCAGTAGGACTTCCACCCCAAACCGCTAATTTTTCCCCAACAGACTGCCGAGATCAAAGAACGCTGGCGAAATTCCTCCCGTGCCTCCACATTCGAAAGGTGCACTTCAATCACCGGTATTCCAATGGCCGCAACTGCATCGCGCAAAGCGACCGAGGTATGCGTGTACCCGCCCGGGTTGAAGATCACCCCTGCTGCCCAACCACGCGCTTCGTGCAGTTGATCAATCAACGCACCCTCTGCGTTAGATTGAAAGCATCGTACCTTAATCCCTAGCCGTTCCCCTTCAGCCATCAGCCGTCGATTGATCTCCTCTAAAGTCATCGATCCATACACCTGCGGCTCGCGACTGCCCAACAGGTTCAGGTTTGGGCCATGTAAAACCAGGATTTCTTTCATACAGGCTCCATTTCTTCTTGGCAAGCTCGCAAAGCTTCGAACATTTGC
Organism: Anaerolineae bacterium; assembly: GCA_003130835.1. GTDB lineage: Bacteria > Chloroflexota > Anaerolineae > Anaerolineales > UBA4823 > NAK19. Next base: position 4,496 of record QEXX01000114.1, read on the forward strand.
TTCTCACTTGAAAGGCGCAAGCCAACTTGTACATAACCAATGCGCTCTGGCAAGGCAAAGCGTAACTCCCCCAGTTGTTTTTTCTTATCGCTCTGCATAGCTTGCAGTATATCGGAAGGAGAAAACCGCTTTGGCAAGCGGGTCGGCAAACCCAATTTCGCCAATGCACCCTCCAGCCGTTCTTTGACCTCTAAAGGCGCTAATCCAATCTGGTAAGCCAATTGCGCTTCGGCAACCATTCCCATTGCCACAGCAAACCCGTGCAAGATTTGGTACTGGGATAAGGTTTCAATGGCATGAGCTACAGTATGCCCAAAATTCAAAGCTGCCCGCCGCCCGCGTTCAAACGGGTCTTCTTCGATAATGCGTACCTTAACCCCCATGGCGCGAGTGAGAATTTCGCTCAAATTCTTTTGCACAACCATTTCACCGTCCTCGCAAAGCTCAAACAGAAGAGGATCGCCGATGACCCCTGCCTTAAGGATTTCTGCCATCCCCGCCTGCCATTCTCTTTGCGGTAAGGTCACTAAGGTTTCCGGGTCAGCGAGAACAAATTGTGGCGCATGAAACGCGCCGACCAAATTTTTACCCTGCGGTAAGTCCACCCCTGTTTTGCCCCCTAAACTGGCATCTGCCATGGCTAACAACGTGGTCGGAAGCACCACCCAAGGAATGCCGCGCATATAGGTTGCCGCCGCAAAACCGCCCATGTCACCGATCACCCCGCCTCCCAAAGCCACCAAGCAAGATGTGCGATCGACTCGGGCGCGAATCATTTCGCTCCAGATGGATTGCACCGTTTGGATCGTTTTGGTCTGCTCGCCGGGCGGCAAGACCATGCTATGAGATTGGAATCCATCTTCTTGGAGGCTTTGCTCAATATCCGCCAAATAGTGCGCCGCAACATTTTCGTCACTCAAGACGAAAACGGACCCTTTTAGCCCTTGTTGGCGCAGGAACTGCCCTAGGCGGGTTCGCCCGCCGCGCAGGATGCGCACCGCATAACCCGAACCCATCCCCCGCACCCAAAACATCCCAACCTTAAGTTGAATTTCCCAAACGATTTCATCCACTAAGCGATGGTCCACCTCCACTTGATGCTCAAAGGAAAGATAATGCGGGTATCGCTGGCTCAACAGCTTTTCGAGTTGCGCAGCTGCATCCTCAGCCAATAAGGGACGCTGGTTTTGGTCAAATCCCAAACGTTGCAGGAGAGTCCCATACGAAGCCTGAAGGCAAAAGACTGTTCCGCTTTGTTCGCACAGCTTGCGATTGCTCAGGTCCAGCAATGCCCCACCCCCTAAGGCAACCACCTGGTTCGAGGCAGCGGCGACACGCCGCAGCGCTTCCCGTTCTCGCTGGCGAAAACCCCGCTCCCCTTCCTGTTCGAAGATTTGAGGGATGCTCTGCTGAGCGGTTCTCTCGATGATTTCATCTAAGTCAACAAAAGCTAATCCCGTTCGTTCAGCCAAACGAACGCCGATGGTCGACTTTCCCGAAGCTGGAGGTCCATAGAGATAAATGTTCATTGCCAAAACAGATGCTCCCCTCCGTCTAGAGCAAAATGGTCAAGGGTCATTTTGGGCAACTGCGCAAAGCGCTGGCGTTGCTCTTGAAGTGAATCGCCGCCCAATTTCTCTTGCAACGCTTCTGCAAGCACATAAGCAACCATCGCCTCGATAATCGGCACTGCACGCGGCACCGGACAGAAATCCGAGCGTTCATAGCGCGTCTGGGTCTCTTCCCCTTTCAACAAATCTACCGATGGTTGCGGAGTCAAGGTGGTAGCAATCGGCTTCATCGCTGCGCGCACCAAAATGGGTTCACCACTGGAAATGCCCCCTTCAATCCCACCGCTGCGCAGGGTGTGGCGCACCAATTGCCTCTGCTCTAAAAAAATGCCATCCTGCGCTTGTGTGCCGCGCAATCGGGCATTTTCAAAAGCCGTCCCAATTTCGACGCCCTTGATGGCTTGGATGCTCAAAACCGCTGCCCCCAAGCGCGCTTCTAAGCGCCGATCCCAATGAACGTGAGAGCCTAATCCGGCCGGCACACCGAAGGCAAGCACCTCCAAAATGCCTCCCAAGGTTTCCTTTTCCTCCATTGCTTGACGGATGCGTCCTTGCATCGCTTGGGCGGCAACTTCATCTGGACAACGCAGCGAGGAGGCTTCGGCGCGGGGATAGCGTTCCTCCAGAGGAATCGCATCAATTTGCCCATCGATGTCAGCGATCGAACGCACGTATCCTTCCACGCGAATGCCGAATTCGCGCAGGTAGAGCTTACAGACCGCTCCTACTGCAACCCGTGCAGCCGTCTCGCGCGCCGAGGCGCGTTCTAAGGCTGGCCGTAAATCGGTGTACCCATATTTAAGCGTCGCAGTCAGGTCGGCATGGCCTGGCCTGGGGATGGTCATCGCCTCGATTGGCTTGCCTTTCCAACGGCTATGATCGCGGTTCTCGATCAGGATCGCCAACGGGGCTCCAATGGTTTTGCCCTCCATCACACCGCTGAGAAATACAGCGTGATCTTGCTCGATCTTCATGCGCGGTCCGGCGCCATAACCCACTTGGCGTCGCATCAACTCCTGATCAACGAAGTCGGTGTCCAACGCCAAGCCTGCTGGCAGTCCTTCTAAGATAGCAACCAGGGCTTGCCCGTGCGATTCTCCGGCGGTCAAGAAGCGCAGGCTCATTGCTTTGCCATCCATTTCCCCAGTCGATCCATCGCTTCAGCGATCAGATCGTCGGCTAAGCAGAAACAAATGCGCGCTGCCCCTTCGCCGTATTTTCCGAAAACGGTACCCGGTGTAATACTCACTTGAGCTTCCTCCAATAATTGCTGACAAAATTCCTCACTACTCCAACCGTTTGGGATGGGCATCCAAACGTACAGCGAGGCGAATGGTTTGCGTACCCTGATCCCCATTTGATGCAGCGCATTGACGATCAAATCGCGGCGCCGTTGATAGATGTGATTGCGTTCCTGCAACCAGCCCTGATCTTCGGTCATCGCTTGCACAGCGGCCTCAAGGATTGGACGGAAGTGTCCCGAATCCACCTGAGTTTTGAGGGTATATAAGGTCTTTAGCACCTCCGCATTGCCAATTGCTGCCCCAACCCGCCATCCAGCCATATTGTGAGACTTAGACAAAGTGTTAAACTCAATCGAAATTTCTTTTGCAGAATCGACTTCAAAGATGGACGGGGAGCGATAACCGTCAAAGTTGATTTGAGAATAGGCAGCATCGTGACATATCAGAATTCGATGCGCTTTCGCAAATTGAATGGCACGCTCAAAAAATGCCGGTGAGGCTGTAGCTGCCGTGGGGTTGTTGGGATAGTTGAGCCACATCAACTTTGCCCGATTGGCAACTTCAGCGGGGATAGTGGAGAAATCCGGCAAATAGTCATTTTCAGGCAACAGAGGCATGCGATAGACTTCGCCACCCGCAAAACGGGTCGCGGCTTCGTAAGTTAGGTAGCCAGGATCCGGAATCAAGACCACATCGCCGGGGTTAACAAAAGCTTGGGTCAGATGAAAGATGCCCTCCTTCGACCCCAACAAGGGCACAACCTCAGTCTGTGGGTCAACCTCCACTCCATAGGCGTTTCGGTACATCCCAGCCCACGCTCGCAGTAACGCCTCACTGCCACGATGAGGTTGATAACCGTGAGTATCGGCACGACTAGCCGAGCGAACTAACGCCTCGATAATTGAAGCCGGCGGCGGCAAATCGGGTGAACCGACATCCAAGCGGATCACGCGGATACCTTTGGCTTCCAATTCCGCAATGCGAGACGCTAATCTGGCAAAGAATTGCGTTTTTTGGGTTTGCATTCTCGTAGCAGCTTCAATCTTCATTCGTCCTGATCCTTGAAGTAAGTTTTGCTTCGATTTCGGGTGTGATGGATACCTTGGCACCCGTCCAGCATTCAAAAGCCAAGGCAGCTTGCCAAAGGAGCATTCCCAGCCCATTCCAAGCTCGGTTGCCATGTTCACGCGCCGAGCGCAGGAAAGCCGTTTCGGGGGGATTATAAACCAAGTCATAAAAAAAGACCGATTTAGGCAACTGTAAATTTGGTGGTAGTGGAGAGCCTTCCTCTAAGCCTTTCGTACCTAAAGGCGTGGCATTGACCACCATACGTAAATTCGCTGCTTCTTTTACAATGGCATCCAATCCATCCTGAAGAGAAAAGGCCCTCATACGAGAGGACACATCCATTCGATTGGTGTCCTGCCCCGAGAAATGGCGGAGGATTTGTTCAGCCTGTTCAACGCGCCGAGCAGCAATCCACACTTGCCAACCGTTGCTCAGTAATCCCCACGCCACCGCCCGCGCCGCACCGCCCGCGCCGAGAATCAAGACAATCCCACCCTCAGTTAAGGAGAGCTTTTGCCCGATATCGAACAAAAAGCCTTCCACATCTGTATTCGTACCGATTAAGACCTCGCCGCTGCGATAAATGGTATTGACTGCCCCAACGGCGCGTGCTTTCTCATCTAGGACGTCTAACCAGGGTTGGACCATTTGCTTGTGAGGAATCGTCACGTTAAACCCATCGTAGACGCCTCGGCGCATTTTCTGCAACACGGATTGCAGTCGTGCGCCCGCCTGAGAATCAACTGCAATGGGGATCAACTCGTAGCTCCCCTGCAAACCACAGCTCTCCAGGAAAATTTGATGAATGAATGGCGATAGGCTGTACGTTAGGGGGTAACCCAGTAGCCCAAAGCGATACGCCATCTCATGCATCCATTTCACACCGGATATCCGCCCCTAAAGATTGCAGGAACGGAATAAATTGGGGCAACGACTCGCTAACCACTTCTGCCCCGTGCACAATGACCGGCTCTTGCGAGCCAAGCCCAGCTACGATCAACGCCATCGCTAAGCGATGATCGCCATGCGCCTCGACAACGCCCCCGCTTAGCTTGCCTTTACCGACAATACGAAAGCCATCGGGGGTCTCAATGGCTTCCACGCCTAGTTTGCGCAGTTCTTGGCACAACCTAGCAATCCGATCCGACTCTTTATAGCGCAATTCCTGGGCGTCAGCCACACATGTCTCTCCATTGGCGTATGCGGCTGCTACCCCGAAAACAGGGAACTCATCAATCATGCGCACTACACGCTCTCCCATCACGGCTGTGGCTACCAGAGCAGACGACTGGACCCGAATGTGGCCACAAGGCTCTCCGCCTTGAGCCTGTGTTTCTTCGACTGCAAGCGTGGCTTGCATTTCCTCTAAAGCCTCTAACAATCCGCAGCGAGTGGGGTTTAAGCCCACATTTTCGATCTCGATTTGCGAGTCAGGAGCAATCAATCCACCGACAAGAAAAAAAGCTGCCGAGGAAATATCGCCCGGTAAGTGCATCTGAAGCGGCCTCAACGGTTGAGCGAGGGGCTCTACCCAGGTCTGGTAACCTTTCCCGCTTGTTTCAGGTAGAATGGATTGAATCTTTGCCCCCATGCTCGCCAACATGCGCTCGGTGTGATCCCTCGAAGGTCCTGGCTCGCACAGGCGCGTCGGCTGATCGGCAACGAGAGCTGCCAAAATGAGGCAAGATTTCACTTGGGCGCTGGCTACGCTCAGTTCATGTTCCAAACCACGTAACGGGTGTTGGGAGCGGGAGATCAATAAGGGTGCGTAACCATCGGTAGCCTCAATCGCTACCCCCATTTTCTGGAGCGGTTGCACAATGCGATCCATTGGGCGGCGCCTCAAGCCTGCACTGCCATCTAAAACCCCACTGACATTGGTAGCCGCCATTGCTCCGGCCAGTAAACGCATGGTCGTTGCCGAATTGCCACAATCGATCACGCCGGCGGGGTCTCGCCATCCCTGCAAACCTTTGCCTTCGACCGTCAAATGCTGTCCATCGAGCGACCATTCGACCCCAAAAGCCGTTAATGCCGCCAACATGGGTTGAGTTACGCCGGCTAAGAGGAGATTTTCGATTTCACTGCGACCTTCAGCTAAGGCAGCAAATAGGATGGCGCGGTGCGATAGGGATTTATCCCCCGCTAACCGCACCTTGCCTTTGAGTGGTTTTCCACCTTTGACAATACATCTCATTTGGGTCATCCCTTTTGGAGAATTTTTTGCAAATGCTCTGCAGCGGCGTTCAGCCGTTGGTTGAGCGCCTCATACGCTTCTTGGTTCAGCAGGCTTTTCAACTGTGCCAGTTCAACATGAACTCGCTCGATCGCTTCGAGGATAAACAGGCGATTAGTGCGCAGCACATCCAACATCATCGAGGTTGGCGTAGCGGCCAGGCGCGTACTGCTGCGAAAGCCCGGCCCAATTAACGACGTAAGCTCTAAAGGCGTGCTAAGCGTCAGTGCGCTGGCAACCAGATAGGGTAAATGGCTCACAGCCGCAACCATTCGATCATGGGTTTCCGCATCTAACCAAACGACCCGACTGCCAATCGCAGTCACCAATTGCTCAGCCAACGATTTAGCATAAGGGCTGGTGCGTGTCAAGGGAACTAAGGCAAAGGGCGCCCCCTGATAGATGGCAGCTTCTGCCGATTGGATGCCAAGAGTCTCCTTGCCGCACATTGGATGCCCCCCAATTGGATCCAAATGTTCAGCTAGTCCTTCCATCGCCTGACAAATGGCAGTTTTTGTGGAGCCAATGTCCATGATGACCGTTGGGGTTTGCAGGATAACATTGAGCTGTCCCAATAAGCGCAAAATTTGCCCCACCGGCACAGCCAAGATCATCATATCCACGGAGCGGGTTTGGGTCACATCTTGCCAAACAGCGTCGACTACCTCGTGCATTAGCGCCAAGCGCCGGGTATCCTCATTTTGATCAACACCATAAAGCGCCTTGCATTTCCCACGCAGCGCCAACGCAAGCGAGGCACCCATCAACCCCAAACCGACAATCAAAATGCGGCAATTCGATAGCGATAAAGGAAGCCGCTCGCTCATTGCACCATAGCGTGCTCAGAGGCTTTCAAATCTCGTCCGACCGCCTCGGCAATCACACGAACTTGACGCACCAAATCGGCAAAACGCTCCGGTTTCAGGGATTGAGCGCCATCCGACTTTGCCTCTGCTGGGTTGGGATGCACTTCGATCATTAAGCCATCTGCCCCGGCGGCAACAGCAGCTTTAGCAACTGCAGTCACATACTCCCATTTTCCAGTGCTGTGGCTAGGATCCAGAATGACCGGCAAGTGCGTCGCTTCTTTGAGCACCGGTATGGCATTAATGTCGGTCGTGTTGCGGGTAGCGGTCTCGAACGTGCGAATGCCTCGCTCGCACAAGATCACTCGTCGATTGCCATGCGAAAGGACATACTCTGCAGCCATGAGCAATTCCTCGATGGTCGCCATCATGCCGCGTTTGAGCAACACTGGATGCTGGCTCTCACCGGCAGCATGTAAGAGAGCAAAATTCTGCATATTACGCGCCCCGATTTGCAACACGTCAGCGTATTTGGCAACCAGAGGCACCTGCTCTGGGGACATCACTTCGGTAACAACCGGCATACCGGTGCGCTCACGCGCTTCGGCTAAAATTTCCAAACCAGCTTCACCCAAGCCCTGGAACGAGTAGGGGGAGGTGCGCGGTTTATATGCCCCGCCTCTCAAAGCATGTGCACCGGCTTCTCGAACTGCAAAAGCCGTCTCAAGATATTGCACGCGATCTTCTACCGAACAAGGTCCGGCGATGATGACGATCGAGTTGGAACCAATCGTCACCCCATCCAAGCGAAAGGTGGTATTGGTGGCTTGAAAATCACGCGACGCCAATTTGTAGGGCTTCAAGATCGGCAAGACCTGATCAACCCCATCCAACAGGAGAAAAGAGTCCTTAGAAATCGGACGATCATCTCCAATGGCACCGATAATACATCGTTCTTCCCCTTGTGAAAGATGCGCACGTAGGCCGCATTCTTCAATGCGTCGCACGACACCGTCAATTTGGGCTTGGGTTGCTTGGGCTTTCATAATAATAATCATTTCAATCTCCTTTCCATCTGCATTTATACTGATAAACGTCTTGGAAATTCCCATTCCGGGCGTAGTTGAGCAGCGTCACCAAGATAAACATGTTCCACTTCTGATGCAGTTAAATCCGTATTCCAGTGAATCAAAATTCGCAAACAGCGTTTCAGACCATGCGGAACAGCCATTTCCTGAGCACAAATCAAAGGCACATCTACCCACCCCATTTGCCTGGCAGCCTTGGCTGGGTATTCGGCTGTCAAGTCTGGTGTCACTGTAAAGAAGCAACTTGCGATTTGGTCAGGCTGTAAGGTTGGGTTCGCTGATACCAATGCCTCCAATAGTTGACTAGCAGCAGCTAGAATTGCTTCTGCGGTGTTTGCTTCCACGACAATCGCTCCTCGAACGCCACGCAATGCCATCACTCACTCCTAAGATAAAAAAATCTGCGAAGCCGTTGGCTTCGCAGGATTTGGTTTCAGCAGCAGGACCTTACGTTTGCTTAAGCACCGCCAACGGCAGTCGTCGAAAACTTGCCGAAGTAATAAAAATAGCGGTAAAAAGCAAACCAGGTCTTCATCATTTCCCGATTCTATAGAGGAAAAGAAAGAAAGTCAAGGAATTTTGCAAGAAAAAATGCACAAGATTTTCACCCGCTTTTTGTGATTTTTTACGAAAGTTTTTATAGAAGCGTATATAATAATTCCAGAGGTAACCACGTGTCAACGAAACCGATTGTTCCACAATCCATCCCATAATTGGTAACGACGAGAACCGTTGACCAGTTGTGGAGGTACCTAATGAAACTTAGACCCGATCTCGGACTCACCTTCGATGATGTCCTTCTCGTCCCAAAACGCTCTTCGGTAGTTAGTCGCAAACAAATTGACCTATCGACATGGCTCACCCCCCAAATTCAATTAGCTATTCCCATCGTCAGCGCTAACATGGATACAGTCACCGAAACTGAGATGGCAATCGCCATGGCGCGAGCAGGTGGGATCGGCATTCTCCATCGGTTTATGACCGTGCAACAGCAAGCCGAAATGGTTCAACGGGTGAAAAGAGCCGAGAGTTTTGTGGTTGAGAACCCATTGACAATCTCCCCTACAGCCACCCTAGAGGAAGCCCGCCAAAAAATGCTTCAAGCGGATATTGGGGGGTTAGTGGTGACCGATTCACAAGGCACTTTATTAGGCATCATCACCACCCGCGATGTCTTGTTGGCACCCAACCTAGAAGCCAAAGTCGAACAAGCGATGACGCCACGAGAGCGGCTCATTGTGGCCGCGAAGGATGAGCCGTTATCCGTTTCAAGGCAGAAGCTTTACGAGCATCGCATCGAAAAACTGCCCTTGGTTGACGAGAATGACCGGGTAGTCGGTTTGGTAACTGCTCAGGACATCATCAAACTGCATGAGCACCCTCAAGCAACCAAAGACTCCAAAGGACGCTTACGCGTGGGGGCAGCGGTTGGCGCAAATCCAGCCGACCTCGAGCGCGCTAGAGCTTGTGTGGCTGCAGAAGCGGATGTTCTCGTGGTAGACGTTGCCCACGGGCACCTGGAAATCGTCATTCGCATGGTGCAGCAATTAAAACAAGAGTTTCCCGCCATCCCAGTGATTGCCGGCAATGTCGCCACGGCAGAGGGGGTTCACGATTTGAATATGGCCGGCGCCGATGCAGTCAAAGTTGGGGTGGGGTCGGGATCGATCTGCATCACCCGCATCGTCACGGGTTTTGGCGTTCCTCAGTTAACCGCCATCGCTGATTGTGCCGAAGCTGGAATTGCGCTCGGTGTCCCAATCATTGCCGATGGTGGCATCCGCAATTCGGGCGATATTACCAAAGCGTTAGCAGCCGGAGCAAGCACGGTCATGTTAGGCAGTTTGCTCAGCGGCACCAAAGAAAGCCCTGGTGCAACGATCTTCCGCAACGGGCAAAATTACAAAGTTGTACGCGGTATGGCATCTCTAACAGCAAACATTGCCCGCCGCAAGATCGATCGCCAAGGCGAGGTGGACTGGGAAGAATGGAGCGATATCGTTCCAGAGGGCGTGGAAGCCGTTGTACCCTATCGCGGCACCTTGAACGAAGTCTTACATCAATTACTCGGTGGCTTACGTTCGGGAATGAGCTATTGCGGCGCCACAACTTTAGCCGAACTGAGTGAAAAAGCAGAGTTCATCCGCATCACCCGCTCTTCCCTAATTGAATCAGGCGTTCACGATGTGACTGTCCTCTAAAGAGGATTACGATGACAGAGCCGGTTCGCCCTTATGCCACCTGGGTTGAAGTTGACCTGCAAGCTATCCGCGACAACGTTCGCTGGGTCGTTGAACACTGCGGCGTTGCGGTCATGGCAATCGTCAAAGCAGACGGTTATGGCCATGGGAGCATTGCCGTTGCGCGAGCTGCCCTGCAGGGAGGCGCTGCCTGGTTGGGAGTCGCTCGCCTAGAGGAAGGACTAGAGTTACGCCAGGCAGGTTTTCAAACCCCCATCTTACTGCTGGGTTTTCTCTCCAATGCGCAAATGGATTATGCCATTCAAGCTGACCTATCGATCACGGTCTGGACATCCGAACAAATTGAGGCGCTTGAGCTTCATGCCCATCGGCTACAGCGTAGTGCCCATGTACATTTGAAAATCGACAGCGGTATGGGACGCATTGGCGCCCATCCTGACGACGCAAAAAAACTGGCACAGCAACTCGCTCAGGCAAAGCACTTGGTTTGGGAAGGAGTCTTCACTCACTTTGCCAGAGCCGATGAAAGCGACCCAACCCCAACCCAGCTCCAACTAGAACGCTTTCAACGCGCTCTTGACACGATGCGCGCCTACTTTCCACCCAATTTGCGTATCCATGCCGCCAACTCTGCCGCCACTCTGACCCGCAGAGAAGCGCTTTTTGACATGGTACGCTTGGGAATCGCCATGTATGGCTTACATCCTTCCTCATCTTGCCCGCTTCCGGCGGCATTCAAACCCGCCTTGAGTTGGAAAACCGTGCTAAGCCATGTCAAAACCGTGCCGCCCGGCGAGGGCATTAGCTATGGGCATCTCTACATCACCCAAACGACCGAGCGCATTGGAACCTTGCCCATTGGGTACGCCGATGGCTTTCGCCGCTGGCAGGCAAATCGCGTTTTGGTACGGGGCAAAAAAGTGCCGGTGGTCGGGCGCGTTTGCATGGATCAATGCATGGTGCAGTTGGACGAAGTGCCAGATGCTGAGGTCGGCGATGAGGTGGTCATCATCGGCAAGCAGGGTGAGCAACAGATCACAGCCGAAGAGGTTGCCAGCGCTTGGGGAACGATCAATTATGAAGTTGTCTGTGGCATTGGGAAACGCGTGCCAAGGATTTATCGAAACGCCTAAGGTCTTAACCCTTTTATGGGTATTGGGTTATAGGATGTGAGTTTTCGACTTTGAAATCTCGTCCAGCGGTTAAGAGGGTCAAGTGGGCGACTGTTCTCCCTGCCATATCGAGACCTCATCGGATGGTTTAGTATGCTTATGCCTCAACTAGCACAGGTTTGTGCAGGCGTGGTCACCTGCACCTCAGTCCGCAGACAGCCAACGGTAGTCTGCATTTCGTCATGAACGTAATTTTTCTGCCGTTTATTCAACCTCTTGCGGATCAAAGCCCACCCAACGGATTGACTGCACCCCTCGGAAGCGCTTTGCCATCACTTGCAATGCCAGCGGGTTATTGTCGATCAAGATAAACTGCCTGCCTAATCGATAAGCAGCTTCTCCGGTAGTGCCGCTACCCGCAAAGAAATCCAACACCACACCACCTGGGGGACTGGAGGCGCGCACAATTCGTTCCAAAATCCCCAACGGTTTTTGAGTTGGGTAGCCGGTTTTCTCCTTCCCATTGGTTGGCACAATGGTATGCCACCAAGTATCGGTCGGGGTTTTGCCGCGTTGCGCCTTTTCTGGTCCCACCAATCCAGGCGCCAGATAAGGGATGCGCTCAATATCCTCATAGTTAAAGAGATATTTCTTGGGATTTTTCACATATACCAAAATATTGTCGTGTTTCGGTGGCCACTTTCGCTTTGAGCGACCCCCAAAGTCATACGCCCAAATGATCTCGTTCAGAAAACACTGCCGACCAAAAATTGAATCGAGCAGAATCTTACAGTAATGCACCTCGCGGTAGTCAATATGAAAATACAACGATCCATGTTCCGCCAATAAGCGGTGCGCTTCGCGCAGGCGTGGTTCCAAGAAGCCCAAAAAATCATCAAACCAATCCAAATAAGACCGGGTAGCAATTGGGATCGTTTGGTAACGCACCCCCTGAAAACCGACCCGATCGCCAACTTCCGAGCGCACGGTGCGGATCTGGGTTCGCTTTTGCACTTTTCGAGTATTGAAAGGGGGATCAATGTAGATTAGGTCAATCGATCCCGTAGCCAATTCTTTGAGAATCGGGAGATTATCTCCAAAATAAATCACGTTCTCCATTGCAGGAGATTATAATCGGTTTGAGAAACTCCAATGAGATAAGCTAAGTAAGCAAAATAATCCCTCCTTGAGCAGGGAACTTCCTCGATCCTATTCAAGGAGGGTTTTTGCTTTAGCCCTATCCTCCCAAATAGGCTTTTTTCACGTCCTCGTTCGCCAACAAATCGCTCGATTTACCTTGAAGGACAAGATTGCCGCTTTCCAAGACATACCCACGCGTAGCAAACTTGAGGGCTAACCTAGCATTTTGCTCTACGATTAAAATGGTTGTCCCACGTTGGTTGATCTCTTTTAGGACATCGAAAACGCTCATCATCACTAGGGGAGCTAGCCCCATTGAAGGTTCATCGAGCAACATCAACCGTTTCGCAGAAACCAGCGCCCGTCCAATTGCTAACATTTGCTGTTCTCCCCCACTCAAGGTCTCCGCTTTTTGATAAGTGCGTTCCTTTAGGCGAGGGAAAATGGTAAACACGCGCTCGATATCTTCTTCAACTGCCCGATAATCTTTACGAGCAAAAGCTGCCAAACGCAGGTTCTCTAGCACAGTCAGGTTTCCGAAAAGGCGCCTTCCTTCAGGGACGTGAGAGATGCCCAACTCACTGACCACCTTATCGGGTGAATATTCGAGTAAATTTTTCCCCGCAAAGGTCATCTTTGAACCCGCTTCTACCGGTACCAAGCGAGAGATTGCCCGTAAGGTGGTACTTTTACCTGCCCCGTTTGCGCCGATAATACAGACGATTTCCCCTTCCTCGACTTCAAAGTCGATGCCATGCAAGGCTTTAATTCGATCGTAAGATACACGCAAGTTTTCTATGGATAGCAACATCAGGTTTCGATCTCCTTGCCCAGATAAGCTTCGATCACAACAGGATTATTGCGAATCTCATCAGGGGTTCCTTCCGCCACCACCTCGCCAAAGACCAAGGTTTGGATTCGCTCACATAAATCCATCACCACTTTCATACGATGCTCTATCAAGAAAATGGCTAGCCCCAATTCTTGATGAACCTGGCGGATGATCTCCATCATATCCTTGAGCTCTTCCGGATTCATCCCTACCGTCGGCTCATCCAAAAACAAGATTTTCGGATCGGTTGCTAAGGCACGCGCCATCTCCACCCGTCGTTGCGCTCCGTAGGGCAAATTGGTCACAACTTGATCCGCAAGGTGACGAATGCCGACCAGTTCCAAGAGTTCTAAAGCCCTGTCCTCAATCTCTTGTTCTTGGCGATGGCGCAATGGGGTACCGAAGAAAGCTCCAACCAACCCATAACGAATTTTCGCATATTGGGCTAGCTTCACATGATCGAGGACGCTCATGTGCCGCCAGAGTTGCAGGTTCTGAAAGGTACGCCCGATTCCCTTGGCAGCAATCTGATAGGGTTGCAAGCCGACAATGTTTTCCCCATCTAGGGTGATGCTGCCCTCGCTGGGACGGTAAATCCCAGTGATTAAGTTGAAGATGGTCGTCTTGCCTGCCCCATTGGGTCCGATCAATCCCCGTATTTCACCCTTTTCAATGGACAAGTTGTAATTGTAAACCGCCCGCAATCCACCAAAGTAATGGGTCATATCTTTGACTTCAAGCAACGCCATCTCACGCCTCCCTATCTTTCTTGTTGCGGGGCTGAATCAATTTTTTCACATCAAACTCGGTAAAGGCAATTAAACCGGTTGGACGATAGATCATGATCAAAATAATCATGATCGGGATAATAATCCACTTATATAACTCTAAAGGTCTGAGGGCTTCACTCAATAAATTGAAACCCACTGCTCCAACGATGGAGCCAACCACCGAATTCAAACCACCGAAGTAGACCATCGCCAACACTTCAGCCAGTTTTTGGATACCAAAGGAGCCTGGGTTGACATAGCGCAATACATGAGCAAGCAATCCGCCAGCAACCCCCGCCCAAAAGGCGGCGAATAAAAAGGTGACCATCTTGGTACGCCGGGTGTTAATGGTCATGGCATTGGCTGCCATTTCACCATCTCGCACAGCATTCATGGTCTTCCCAAAAGTCGAACGGACATAATTATTGATCACCCACACACAGATCATCGTCCACACAAACACCACCGGCAAGGTTGCCCAATCCGGCTGACCACGCAATCCCCGTGGCCCGCCCACAATCTCCATGTTTTCGATCAAGGATTTGACGATGAAGGTAAAGGCTAAGGAGATGATCGCCAGGTAATCCCCTCGCGTGCGGAACGACGGAACGGCAACCAACAACGCTCCAATCGAGGATACCGCTCCACTAATGATCAAGATAATGGGAAAGGCAAACTGTCCGATAGCAGGGGGTAAAAGCGCTGGCCCAAACGTGCTATCATCCACAAAGAAAAGGATGCTCAAGATCGAGGCTGTGTATGCCCCCAAAGCCATAAATCCAGGATGGGAGCAGGAAAACTCACCCATATAGCCGTTGACCACATTTAAACTTAACGTAACCATAATGGCTAATAAGATGAGCTTGACCACCAAAACCCGATAATCATTGAATCCAGCCCAAACGTGTAGGGCTACATACATCAAAGTTAGGTGCGCAATGGTGGAGAGCATCACCGAGCGCTGGAATAACCAGGCCGCTAGCTTATTCGATAGCCCCCCAATCAAACGAGCAACCAACAATACCGGTAGGGCATAAATGACGATATTATATAAAATCGCTGGTGGAATTAAAACAGGTGTTTTGAGGACAATTAGAAATCCAAACAACACCGGTCCACGTGGCATTCCAATCAGGCGGGCAAAGGGATTTCCCACCAGCATCTCAAGAATTGCTGCCACCAGTGCGCCAACCAACCAAGCCAACAAAGGCACCTCACTAAAATATTGAAGCCACCAGTCTCGCACGATTGACCAGAAGGACCTTCGTTTTTCAATGGTTTCGCTTACAACAGTCATAGATTATTCCTCTTGATTCCAGGATACACGCCTGCTTACAAGCGCAATTGGGCACTATAAGGTTCACCGAAGAAGCCATGCGGTCGGAAGGTGAGAATAACCAAAATAATCGAATAGGCAATCAAGTCGCGCAAGGTTGAAGGGAAAATAGTCGCCACAAAGATTTCAATAAATCCCAGTAGGAAGCCTGCTAAGGCAGCCCCCAGAATCGAACCACGCCCGCCCAGGATCGCCGCCACAAAAGCCTTCCAACCAAAGAGAATGCCCATATATGGATCCAGAACCGGATAGGCAATGCCAAATAAAATGCCTGCGGCAGAGGCTAAGGCAGAGCCTAAACCGAAGGTAAGCGCAGCAATTAAATTGATCGAAACCCCCATCAAGGGTACCACAACGAAATCATACGCCATTGCCCGCATCGCCATCCCCCATTTGGTACGTCGCACAAACTGGTGAAGCGCCACCATCAACCCAATGGAAACCAAAACAATCATAATTTTTGTGTTGGTAACACTCACACCCCCAATGTCATACGTTTGCGAAACAATCAACTCGGGAAACTTTTGACGTCTTGCCCCTAATAGTGCCAAATTGCCAGTCTCAAGGATAATCCCAACCATCAAGCCAGTGATTGCGGCCGAGGCGCGGGGTGCATTCCGCAAGGGGCGATAAGCAATTCGCTCAACCGCCATACCCACAAACGAGGTGAGAAACATGGAAAGCAAAATGGTTAAGATCAAAATTAGCCAGTTCGGTAGAACGAGGATGCCGCTGGCTGATAAGCCAACAAATAAAGTAGCCACAAAAAAGCCAATATAGGCGCCGGTCATAAAAATATCACCGTGCGCAAAATTGAACAACATCAACACCCCATACACCATCGAATAACCGAGTGCGATGAGGGCGTAAAAGCTCCCCCACTGAAGCGCATTAACCACATTTTGGAAGAAAAAAGCCATAGAAGCTGCTCCTCGCTTCAGAGATTAGGAGGCTGTCCATCTGCGTGATTACCAGAGGCTCGATGATTGATCGCCTCAGCAAAGCCTACAGCTCCATCGCCTTTAGACAGCCTCCATGAGGTACATCTATGTCACTGTTTTCAGCCGCAAATTACGGGCAGACCGATTTATAGAAAGTGAACTCGCCTTTATCGTCAATCTTGACAATCACGGCGCACTTGATTGGATCGTTACCTTGCGTGAAATCCATCTTGCCCGTGATGCCATCATAAGCTTTGATTTGGGCAAGGGCATCGCGCACACATTTGCGATCCGCCTTGATGTCACCGGTGATCTCGCCACAATTTTGGATGGCTTGTTGTACTAAGCCAAAGGCATCCCAAGTCAAGGCAGCGACATCATCCGGCACATAGCCATATTTCGCATTGTAGCGATCGATGAATTCTTTCGTCTTACCGGTTGCACCGGCGGCGGCATAGTGCGTGCTGAAGAACAAGCCGTAGCAATCAGAGCCACACAAGGGAATTAACTCCGAAGAACCCCAACTATCGCTTCCCACAATCGGTTTATCCCAACCCAGTTGGTGAGCTTGTTTGACAATTAAAGCCACTTCATTATAGTATTGTGGGGTAAAAATAAATTCTGCCCCGGCATCTTTAATCTTGGTCAACTGAGCGCTGAAATCGGTATCCTTGGTGGTAAAGGATTCATAAGCAACCACCGAACCAGGTCCGTGCAGGTCTTCCCAGGCTTTCTTGAAAAATTCAGCTAAACCTTTGGGGTAGTCACTTGCCACATCATAAAGAACACCCGCTTTGGTGTAACCAAATTCTTCTGTGACAAAATTGGCTACCACTGGGCCCTGGAAGGGATCCAAGAAACAGGCACGAAAGACCCAAGGTCGATTTTTAGTGGTGTTCGGGTTGGTTGACCACGGGCTGATCATCGGCGTTTCGTAGTTATTGGCAACCTCTCCGGCCGGCACTGCCTGTTTGGAAGCTTGCGGTCCAACGATGACCAACACCTCATCCTGGGTGATCATTTTTGTATTGGCTGCGACAGCTGATTCGGCTTTGGATTCATTATCTTCGATGATTAACTCAACTTGATATTTCTTGCCACCGACTTCCAATCCCCCAGCCGCTTTGATGTCCTCTAACCACAATTCGGCTGCATACTTTGTTCCTTCGCCTACTTTGGGAATATCGCCGGTTAGAGGCGCATTGACTCCGATCTTGATCGTTGGTTGAGCAGCTCCTCCACAGGCGCTCAGCAAAATTGCGAAAACCAATGAAACCGTGATGCTCATCAGCACAAAAGATTTCCTCATGTTCTCCTACTCCTTGTTTTAAAGAAGAATTCAATACGGATGCAAGATGTTATCGGGAAAACGTTAGACCGTTTCACCTCCTTTCTACATCAACTAGGGGGAGATTCATAGGTTGAACACACCCGCCTTCCCTGCGGGCTGATGAATTGATATCGATTGAAGTTGCCCCTCTGGCTGGGACCGTGTCCCAAGCTCAATAACACTGGGTTACTCCTCGCTGGATAGGATGCTAAGTCTTAAACTACCTACCGATGCGATGCAAAGAAACCACTCTTACTATCAAGTTTAATCATTCAAAGTGATTTTGTCAAATAAAATCCACCGCCTAAGGCGATATTCCAGCCCGTTGATTGAAATTTCTCCAACTCAAAGAAAACAAGATCGAAGGGGATTTTTTCACCGGTGTTGCAGCA
>QEXX01000115.1 GCA_003130835.1 Anaerolineae bacterium
ACGAGATAAATCTCGTGCTACCGCGTAAGCGACATTCATGTCGCCTAAATCCACGAGATAAATCTCGTGCTACCGCGTAAGTGACATTCATGTCGCCTGAAACCACGAGATAAATCTCGTGCTACCGCGTAAGCAACATTCATGTCGCCTAAATCCACGAGATAAATCTCACGCTACCGCGTAAACGACATTCATGTCGCCTGAATCCACGAGATAAATCTCGTGCTACCGCGTAAGTGACATTCATGTCGCCTAAATCCACGAGATAAATCATTCGTGCCGTGACATTCATGTCGCCTAAGTCCACGAGATAAATCATTCGTGCCGCGACATTCATGTCGCCTGAATCCACGAGATAAATCATTCGTGCCGCGACATTCATGTCGCCTGAATCCACGAGATAAATCTCGTGCTACTGCGTAAGGTGAGTTATTAAAAGCCTTTTCCAGCCCAAACCTCCCAAGGTACGGGTCGTCACAACCGAAAATGTTGTGTAGTTGATAGTTGCTTCAGAATGGCGGGCGATTGCGTCGGCAATCGCGCAGACACCCCGCGCGGCAATCATGCCGTGCACAAGCGCTGCGGAATCTATCATTCACCTGATCCGGGATAAACCCGACGCGATACGATTTTTATAATTACGGCAATATGCGCCGTGCTTCCATATAGTACCGCTTTTCATGCGCCTCACCCATCGAGAAAGTCTTGCGCGGCAAAACGCCATCTCGGATTACTGTCTCGAAAAGGGCATGTTTCGACATCGCCGGCAGATAGAAGCCCACCCGGCCGGGCAGGCTGCTCAATTGAACCAAAGCCTCTTCCCCGTGAATATAATCGATACTCTCGGCTCCGCTTTGGTCGAGGAACCGATCCAAAAAAGCCTGTAATGTACCCACCGCAAGGTTGGAGGTGGGTTTGCTAACCTCGGCTACGGCGAACGTGGGACTCTCGCCGCCAAAGATCATGCCAAAGGATTGGCGCCCGCTTTGTCCCTCACGCACGCGGTTGACCATCTCCGCCTGGCTTGGCACCGAATGAATGCGAATCGTTTCCCCGAAGCTCTCTTGCAGCGCCTGAGTCAGTTCCCTCTTGACCCCAAAGAGCAAGCGATGGATCGGCTCGAAGACAATGCCCGCATCGTGCACATTTTCGATTTCAACCAAGGCATAACGGGCTGGATGGTCTTCGCCGGCTTGAGGCTTCAGTTGTTCCCAAACCGCTTTGGCAGTTGCCAAGGAGTGATTGCCATCCCCAACGGCAAAGAGCAAAACAGGCGTCTCCGCATCCAACCCGTAGCGACTCGCAAATCCCTCAGGCTGTGCCAGCGCCTCCAGAGCGCGAAAAACCTGCTCTTCCAGAGTCGGGTTGAGCGCGTAGCCCTGCAAAAAGCCGCCCCCGAACATCAGTTCGGTCTCATAGAGTTTTTTCAGTTCACCTTTTTGTTCGGTAATAGGTTCGATCACCGTCTGGTGCGGATCGTCAATCAGCACCAGTATATGCGGCAATTCCAGCACCGCGTTCTGACGGATTTGAACGCGCGGCGCAATGCGTTCGATGATGGTTCCTTCGGTCGGACGAATCAGGCTGGTTGTACCCCGCCGGTAGTCATAACGTTCCAAGTCCAAGCTAAGCATCAACCCATGGCGGGTTTTGCCATCTGCGCTGCGCTCGACATAAATCATCCCTTCGTAGGGCTGTAGAATATTTTCCGCTAAGTAAGCGCGCATGGTGGCTTGAATGGCAGCGATCCGTTGTGGCGCATCGGGGGCATTTAAGTAAACTTCGGGGAAAATGAGCTTTAGGGTAGAAGGCGCTTCGCCGACAAATTGGGCAACCTTCTCCCAATATTCCGGCTGAGCGGTATATTGATCGCAAGCGACCACAGCCCATTTCTTCAAATCAATGCCCGGACGGGGCAGGTAGATTTGCGGGGATTGCACACCGATCGAAGCCTTTGTTTTCATCAGCACAAGTTCCTTTCTAAACCAATAGGATACGTCCTTTCAGATGCATGGCAGGTGAATCCAAAACGCGTTGAATATAACGCGTGGATGGAGAATTTGTCAACCTTTGCGGTGTACAGGTTATCAATAGCAAAAAGCAGCACACGTTTTCGCAGGCGCCGGCTGCAAAGCAGTGCGTCGCTGAAGGCAATCTGCCGCAATAAATTGCGGTATAATTTGTCAGACAATCAGATATACGTAAAAGGAGAGCGATCCCATGCGTGTGTACAACTTCAACCCAGGCCCTGCTGCCCTGCCCTTAGAAGTGCTACAACAAGCCCAAG
Organism: Anaerolineae bacterium; assembly: GCA_003130835.1. GTDB lineage: Bacteria > Chloroflexota > Anaerolineae > Anaerolineales > UBA4823 > NAK19. The sequence continues at coordinate 2,288 of QEXX01000115.1, forward strand.
CGGAACTGCTAGATTATCGCGGCACAGGTATGTCGGTGATGGAAATCAGCCATCGCTCGAAAGATTTCGAAGCCATTCTCAGCGAAGCCCAAAACGATTTACGCGACCTGCTCAATATCCCCAATAACTACAAAATCCTCTTTTTGCAAGGCGGAGCTTCGCTGCACTTTGCCATGTTGGCGATGAACTTTCGGCAAAACGGCGCCTCGGCAGACTACATCATTACCGGCACATGGAGCAAAAAAGCCCACAAAGAAGCCCAAAAACTGGGCAAGACCCACGTTGCCGCCAACTTGGAAAGCGAGAACTTCACCCGCTTGCCAGCCCAATCCGAACTTGACCTCGACCCCCAAGCCGCCTACCTGCACTTCACTTCCAACGAGACCATTCACGGGGTCGAATACTTCGAGGAGCCGCTCGCACCGCAAGGGGTACCCTTGATTTGTGATGCTTCCTCTGATTTTATCAGCCGCCCGCTGGACGTTTCGAAATATGGCATGATCTACGCCGGCGCGCAAAAGAACGCCGGGCCGGCCGGGGTGGTGGTGTGCATTATCCGGGAGGACTTGCTGGAACGCGTCCCAGAAAACCTGCCCGATTTGCTCAATTATCGCGTCTTAGCCAAAGAGAACTCGTTGCTCAATACGCCCCCGTGCTGGAACATCTATATTGTCGGGTTGGTCTTGAAATGGCTCAAGGGACTCGGCGGATTAGAAGCCATCTACAAGCTCAATCAACAAAAAGCAGCTTTGGTCTATCAAGCGATTGATGAAAGCGGCGGGTTCTATCGGGGCCATGCCAAGTCGGATCGTTCCTTGATGAACGTCACCTTCCGCCTGCCTTCCGAAGCGTTAGAAGACCAGTTCGCCAGTGAAGCCAAAAAGCAAGGCCTGATTGGCTTGAAGGGCCATCGTTCGGTGGGTGGCATTCGCGCCTCCTTGTATAACGCCGTCCCACTGGAAGCCGCCCAAGCGTTGGTCAGCTTCATGAAGGATTTTCAACAGCGCAACGGGTAAAACAGATTTTTGGAAAGCAAAAAGCTGGCGGTGAACGAACCGCCAGCTTTTTATCCTGTTGAACCGATCGCCTAGAGAGAAAAACCGTATTCCTTCAGCACCCACTTAGGGAACTCAAAGCGCACGGTTTTCTGGGGGTCAACCACTTGGCAGAACTTCAGCTCGCCGACAATGCTCATCAACATACCGGCATCATTGAGGGGAATTTTGACGAACTCGGTGAGGAACTTCGCCATGTTATGGATGGCGCCATCCGCAGCTTCGTCTGCTGTAGGCGCAGAATAAATTGTCGCCACGAGGTCTTCCGTTTCCACAAAGGGAGTCGGCAGGCCCTTCAGCTCGGGTACAACCCTAGCGCGAAAGCGCAATTCGCCCGGGATCTCTGCACCACAAACCACGATCTCTCCATCTCCCATCACGGCGTGAAAGTCGCCGGCGCCGAACAGCGCCCCTTCCACCCCCACGGTAAAATAGGCAATACTGCCTTGGCGCATCAACTTGCAATCCAGATTGCCACCGTGTACGCCGGGGGTGCCGTTAGGCACACTTCCCTCCGCTGGAGCAACGCCAATGACGCCGATCATCGGTTGAATGGGGATGCGAAGTTTATCTTTGAAGATCACGTAATTTCCTTCGCGTTTGAGGATTGCGGTCTCCATTTCGGTGATCACGTCACCCAAAGCCCCCTCGCCAGGAATGGTCACCATGCTTGCCTGATCGCCGATTTTGACCTCCAATAGCTCAACTCGCAAGACATCTCCCGGTTTAGCACCTTCGATATAGACCGGGCCGGTGGCTGGGTTGACATGGTTCCAGTCCAGTGAGTCGACCAAGTCGGTGGTCTTCTGGATTTGTCCCTCGAAACAATCGTGCGTTTCAAGCACCACTTCGTCGCCCTGTTGAACGCGTTCGGCGGGCAAAATTTCTGGGGAGAAAGCAAAAAAGAGTTTTTGTCGATCAATTTGAGTGACCATCTTAAACCTCCATAAGGATAAACGAAGAATAAGTCAATCTACCAATAATCCCTAAGCGGGCATTCCAACCAAGCCTGCTTCGGCATTCAGTTTCTTCCACATCGCATGATAAGCTGGGTCGGTAAACTTTAGATCGGGACGCGCTCGCAAACGATTGATCCAAACCTCCGTAGCTCGCATGGCTCTGGCAAAACAATCCTCCATAAAGTCTTTTTTCTCCGCCAATGTACCTTTTTTGACCGTTTCCACCTCCTGCAGGAACTGGTTTTCCAGTTGATCAAAATCCTGGCGAATTTCGGGCACCAGGTTTTCAAAATCTGCCATAGCACGGCGATGCAACAGCTCATGCTTCCACCACAGCGAACGCGGGTCAAAATGCTCCGTTGGCAGTGGTCCGATATCCGGCAGATCAACCCCCAAAAAGACCGGTTTGAAGATCGAAACACAAGTGCCAGAGGTTCCTGTAACCCACGCCACCATGCCCTGTTCGTCAACCTCTGTCACCATAACGCCATCCGCCTGCCACCAACGGTTTTCCTGAGGTCCGGCGTGAACACAGATATTGCGATGCGCTTCTGCCTTTGCCGGATGATACCCCTCGCCGTGATGACGCATGATCTCAAAAAAGGTTTTGACGGTTATTTTACCCTGATTTTCTTTGAGCATGTTATAGGTAACCGACTGACGTTCCACCGAACCGAGGTTAGGGGGATATTCCGGTAAGGCAAACCGCTTTGCCCAATCGAATTCTGCGCTATTAGACGTAAGCGAACAACGCGTATAGTTCTCACGGATGGTCAACAGATTAGAAATTGAATCGAAGGACTCAATTTTTCGCACCGCCCATTTGCGTCCCGCGGTTTCGAGGATATAGGCTTCTTTTGTGTCTGCCATCAGAAAGCTGCTATCAAAATGCGAATTGCCCTTTAACTCCGCGCTGCCACCCTGACCATACTGCTCGAGCAGGTCGGTGATCACTTCAATCGCTTCTTGACAATTCTTTGCCCGTTCCAATCCCAAGCGCACCAAATCTGGCCCGATGACACCGTCTTTTTCTTCGCTCATTTCGGTTGTGTACACCGCTTCTTCCCCCATTGCCAAGCCAAACTCATTGATGCCGATTTCGGCGCCATAGGTCCAAAAGGCTTTGGTCAAAAAGACCTCATACGTTTCTTCGGCTTGTGGGATCACCAGATGCGTCACTCGCACTGCTTCACCGCGGAAATGTCGCTGATGGGGAATGCGGACAATTGCGTTGGCTTCATTGACTTCGCAGTCGGCGCTTTTAGCAAAAATAACACTACCGTTTTGCGTTACATCCGAGAGAGCAACCAGTGTGTCACACATGTTTTCCTTCCTTTGTTGAAGATGGAACCGGACGATCGGTTTGGGAAGATGCAGTGACGGAGCGCAAATCCTCGCTTGTCAAACGAATTTCCCGGGAACCCAGAATGCCAGATGGGCGGTAGATCAAGATCAAAATCAACAAGATTGAGAGAAAGACCTCCGTAAAACCCACCAAGTTATTCTGAAACAAGCCGGCAATATTGGCTGAATTCTCAATGGCGCGCAGCGCTTCGCGCAAGAACGTCACCACCACCGTGCCAACCACCGCTCCAGACACGCTGCCCGTTCCACCGATCACCAACATCGATAGAATACTGAAAGTTTCGGTGAGATAGAAGGCATAGGGGGAAAAAGAGGTGATGAAATGCGCCCATAACCCCCCTCCAAAGCCGGCTAAAAAGGCGCTGAGAACAAAGCCAGCCCAGCGCACCTGCACCACATTGATGCCAATGGAGGCTGCCGCGTAACGGTCATCCCGCGAGGCGCGTAACTTTAGCCCAACCGGTGTTTCCTTGAACAAGTAAGCGATAAAGATGATCAAGATGCCAAAGAAAGCACTGATTCCCAGCGTGGTGTAGTTATCGACCCCGAATAAGGTGCGCGGGCCATTGGTTACGATGCTCCAATGCACTAAAATCGTATGAATAATCACCAAGAGAGCAAATAACGTGATCACTGCTGCGGCATCCGAAAGACGCATCAAGGCATAGCCGACCAATGCAGCCACCAACGCAGCCGCCAGAGCGCCGATCAGCAAAGACGGCAAAAACGGCAAATGGATGGGGCGCAAAAACGGATAGAGATCGGGAAGGGTGGCCGCTTTGGCTTGCGGGGTCATCGAGAAGAGCACAGAGGTGTAAGCTCCAATCCCCATAAACCCAATGTGAGCGAAATTCAGGATGCCCGAATTCCCCATAAAGACTTGTAAACCGAGCACCATCACCAGATTAATAAACAACACGGTGACAATGCGAATGAGGAGAGTGCCACCAAACGCTTGAACAAGCACTGCCAAAAGGAGCAGGGGAATCGAAAGGAGAAAGGGTGTCGTATGGCTTTTCAGCCAGAGAAGGATAGCATTTTGCGTCTTCATCCCACACGCTCCCCGGTTCCAGCCCCGCGAATCAACCCTTCAGGGCGGAAGAGCAAAATGAGGATCACTACCAGAAACATAAAAGCTTCGCGATAATCCAATAGCGATTGCGGCAACATCACTCCAAGAAAGCTAAAAATCACACCATAGATATATCCTCCCACAACGGCACCGACCAGGCTGTTCATGCCCCCGATCACGGTCGCCACAAAGGCAATGAGCAAGGGGGCTCCGCCAATCGTTGGGGTCACCGAAGCCGTTCTGCCTACCCAGAATAAGCCGACAATCCCAGCCATCAAGCCGCTGAGCACAAAAGCGGCTGAGATGACCATATTCGCCGGCACCCCCATCAGGCGGGTCATCTGAAAATTATCCGCGGCTGCCCGCAGAGCAATACCGAGTATGGTCTTCTTCAGCAACAGGGTCAAGCCAACCAACAAGATCAGGCTGGTTAGGATGGTTAGGATGTTGCGCCACGGAATGGCAATACCCAGAATCGTCACACTGGCAGAGAACAACTTTGGCAAGGGCACTGCCCGCGCCCGAGGCGAAATCAACAACAAGGCGGCATTCTGTAAGAGGGTACTGACTGCGAAGGAGGTAATCAGCATAGCCGTTAGAGACTTGGTGCGCACTGGACGAAATGCAACCAGTTCGGTAGAGTAACTGGTAAACATTGCAACCAAGACACCGATCAAAGCCATCACCAGCCAGGGCAACGGCGCCGCGCTGTTGAGCAAATAAAGGGTGTAGCCGGTGATCATAATCAGTTCACCGTAGGCAAAATTGACCAATTTAAGAATGCCATACACAATCACGAGACCCAAAGCTAGTAAGGCACACAAACTGCCCAAGGTAATTGCATTGAGGAGAAACTCAACACTCAGCAAGGTCAGACCTCCTACTCGATTCCACCCAAATAAACTTTCTCAACTTCCCCTTGATGACGCACTTCAGCCGCTGTCCCGGAGAATTTTACCTTTCCGGTCTGCAGGAGATAGACCCGGTCGGCAATTTCCAGCGTCCGATCCACATTCTGTTCCACTAAGAGAATCGTCGTACCCTGTTGATGCAAGGTAGTGATTAATTCAAAGATCTGATCGACCAGAGCCGGCGCCAAACCCAAAGAAGGTTCATCGAGCATGAGCAGAGAAGGATGGCTCATCAACGCTCGCGCAATTGCCAACTGCTGTTGTTCACCACCGGATAGGGTACCGCCCAATTGGTTGAGGCGTTGTTTCAAAATCGGGAATAGGGCAAAAATCTTTTCCAAATCGCGCTGGTATTCAAGGCGGTCTCGGCGCACAAAAGCCCCCATTCGTAAGTTCTCTTCAACAGTCAAGCTAGAAAATATATCGCGCCCTTCGGGAACCAGGGAGATGCCTTTGCGCACGATGTCCTCGGGCGATTTACCGATCAGGGACTCCCCGCGAAAGCTGATCTTGCCCGAAATGGGACGCAGAATCCCGGCAATGGTCGATAGCAGGGTGGTTTTCCCGGCTCCATTCACGCCGATTAAGGCCACCAGTTCTCCTTCGTTCACCTCGATTGAAATTCCCTTTAGAGCCAAAATTGCCCCATAAGAGGCTTGTAGGTTTTCGACCCGTAACACTGTTACCCTCCCGCCGCTCTCTTACCCAGATAGGCTTCGATGACTTGTGGGATGCGCCGCACTTCTTCTGGGGTGCCTTCCCCAATCGTCTTTCCATAGCTTAGGACGTGTAAACGGTGGCATAAACGCATGATCAGACGCATATCATGATCGACGATTAGCAAACCTAACCCTTTTCGCTGCGGAATCGGGGCAAGCATGTTTAATAGCTCGTCGCTCTCTTCTTCATTCAAACCGGCCGCCGGCTCATCCAATAGCAGGAAATCGGGTTGCAGGGCAAAGGCTCGGGCAATCTCCACCCTTCTTTCTAAACCATACGGCAATTCTCCTGCCAGACGCCCAACCCAGCCCTCTAAGCCCAACTCCTCGATCGCTTGTAAAGCGCGCCGTTTTGCCTCTTTGCGAGAACAGCCGCGGCTCACGGCTGCAACCTCGACGTTCTCCATGACCGTTAGTTCACGGAACAAACGGATGGTCTGAAAAGTACGTCCTAACCCAGCGCGAGCGATCTCATAGGGCGGTTTATTGGTAATTTCAACCTCACCGATAAAAACCCGCCCGCTATCCAAAGGGAGTAAACCGGTGATAACATTGATGAGCGTCGTCTTTCCCGACCCGTTTGGTCCGATAAGTCCCAAGATCTCTCCCCGTTTCAAATTAAGGCTCACCGAGTCTAAGGCACGCAAGCCGGCAAAATTCTTGGTGACCCTTTCAACAATCAAATGGTCGGCATGCGAATTTCCAGACTCACAATCTTTCATTCCACTTCCTTCACGGTCAAAATAGGCTAAAGCAGGGAAGGGGGGTACCTTCCCTGCTTATTCTATTGAAAGCGCTTGAACGATTTATGGCGGAGGGATTACAGCCGGGCGGTACCAACCCCAGAAGGAAGGTTTCCCTTCGGTGAGGATGACAATGGCGGCCTCTTTGTTGGTCTGATGACCTGAGGCTGCGTCCGACCAATCCAACTTTCCAGTCAACAGATTCCACTCCGTGTCCTCCATTGCCTTCGCCATGGCTGCACCATCGGTAGAGCCGGCAATTTCCATTGCCTTGGTCAGAATATTGACCACATCCCAGCCGGTGACCACCCACATGGCATCCGGATCGCTCCCGTATTTTGCCTTGTAGTAATCAAGGAACTGCTTCATTTCCGGAGACGTATCCGGGCTAACCCAGCTATGGGTCGTGAAGTAGATGTTGCTGCCGTATTCTGCCCCAACCGCTTCAAACAAACCGGGGTCGTCGTAAGAGTCACCGCCCACGATGGGCAAGTCAATGCCTGCCTCGCGGATGGTGCGGATGATCATCCCCAAATCGGGCATATAAGACGAAATGTATAGAAAGTCTGGTTTCTTTTCTAAGGCTTGAATGCGGGCAAGCTGAGCTGAGAAATCTTGAGCGCCCTGCGTGTAGGTGTCTTCAAACATCACCTCGCCGCCCAAGTTCTTGAACGCAACGATAAAATAGCGGCTGAGTGATTTGGTGTAGTCGATAAACGTATCCGTTACGACATACACCGAGCGATATCCCAAAACGTTATAGGCATATTCGGCTGCAGCTGCGCCCATCGTGGTATTCCACATCGACATGGTAAATTGTTTGTCACCCAAGACGGTTGAACTGAACAAGGGAGATGAAGCCGCCGGGGAAATACCGACCAAACCAGCTTTCTGCGCTTCGCGGCTTGCTGGGCTGCCAAAGTCAAAATCGGATGGGGTAATGATGGCCTTAGCGCCTTGTTGGATTAATTGAACGGCAACATTGCCCACCGTCACCGGGTCGCTTTTCCCATCCAGGTTGATTAATTCAACCTTCTTGCCCAGCACACCACCTTTTTCGTTGATCACGTCAACGGCTAGTTGCGCACCGCGCAGAGCCGGCTCATCCAAGGGCGCTTGGATGCCGGTCAGACAAAACGCAGCGCCGATGATAATCTTGTCCGAGTCTGTGGAAGGCGCTGCTGTAACAGCCCCTTCTTGGGGCTGCGGTGCCTGCGTGGCGGCTCCACCCCCACAAGCCGTCAGAAGCAGACTCAACAGGACCAAAACAATTGTAAAAGACCAGAGTTGCTTTTTCATCATCTTCTCTCCTTCTAAACACTAAGAATTTGTGAAGCGTAGCGGACGCGGTTCACCAAGTAAGATAGATTGTTTTGTTGAAATTGAGAGAGTGGAACCACAGGCACAAGAATTCCCATCCCTGGCAGGATTGGGCTGCTGAAAAAACCATTAGACAGATCGGTGTTCAAAATCGATCGCTCAACACTCGCCAAGTCTATAAATCCGCTTGAAGCCAAACGCTTAATAGAATCAAAACAGCGTTGGATAATGGGTGCTGCTATTGCGCAGAATCTAACATGAGTTTTTACACCCTTCAAGCCAGAAAAAACCCTAAGCTTATCCTAGGTAAACTACGGGGGTGATCAAATTCTCTGGCGAGATTTCAACCTTACTCAGAAGTCAATTGGCTATCCAACCAAATAGCCAAATCGTGTTGCAAAGCATATCTCACCAAGTCGGCTACAGATTTCGCACCGATCTTCTCCATTAAGTTACCACGGTGCCACTCCACCGTCTTAATGCTCAATCCCAATCGGTGAGCAATCTGGCGGTTAGTTTCCCCGCGCAAGATGTGCGCCAAGACTTCGCGTTCGCGCTGGGTCAATTCCTTGGATTGTCCCCGTTCAGCCTGATTCTGTCCTTGAATTTGTTCGATCACCTTTTGGGCAACCGATGGATAGAGAAAACTGCCCCCTTTCGCTATGGCTCGAATGGCGGAAATTAATTCAGCACCAACAGCTTTCTTCAGGATAAAGCCAGATGCGCCAGCTTTGAGCAATGGCATGACATACTGCCATTCCTCATGTTGGGTGAGAATCTAAACTCGGCTGGTGGGAAATTTCACGTGGATTTGACGGGTAGCCTCAAAGCCGTTCATCTTCGGCATAATAATATCCATCAAGACGATATCAGGACGCTTTGTTTCCACCAACTCGATGGCTTCTTGTCCATCAGCAGCTTCACCGACAACTTCGATATCCTCAAAGTAGCTCAGCAAAGCCCGCAAGCCTTCCCTGAGGATAGCATGATCATCGACAATGATAACCTTAATTTTTTCCATCAGCTACCCAAACTTGAGAGAGCGGAATGGAAACCAAAATGTGCGTCCCTTTTTGGGGGGCCGTGTTTAACTCCAGCTTTCCCCCCAAAATCATCGTGCGTTCAAGCATCCCCCGCAACCCCAGCCCGTGCTTCGGAGTAGGTCGATGTAGGATTTGGGGGTCAAATCCGATGCCGTCATCTTCAATAGATAAGAGGATGTCGGTATCCGACTGGGATAACCGAATTTTGACCTGAGTTGCCTGAGCATGACGAATGACATTGGTGAGCGCTTCTTGAACAATGCGGAAGAGAGTCGCTTCGACCTTAGAAGGGTAGCGGTCATAAAGCCCATCATAGTCGAAATCGAAGGCAATTCCATTGGCGCTCAAACGCAAATCCCCGTACCACGTAATCGCAGCAACCAGTCCCAAGTCATCCAACAGCGCCGGACGGAGGTTCGCAATGAGACGGTGGATATTGTTCAGCATCTCCTCAGCAACCGACTTTAACCCGCTTAGGTGTTCTTCAAGGCGCTCTGGGTTCAGATGATAAGCCATTTTCAAGGTGTCTAAGCCAACTAGAAGGGCGGTTAGGCTCTGACTGGTTTCATCATGCAACTCTCGCGCAATCCGTTTGCGTTCATCTTCTTGAGCGGTAATTAAACTGCTCAGCAACGTCGCTCGCGCTGCCTCTTCGTCTTTCAAAGCCTGATATAACCGTGCGTTGGTGATCGCCAATGCCGCCTCCTCGGCTATGCCTTGCAACAACGTCAGTTCATCCGTTCCGATGGTTTCCATGCTCTGGACAAATACAATCAGATAACCGATCAATCTTCCCTCGTGCTTCATTGTGACAGCGACGATCTTCTCGCCACCAGCAACTGGGTGTCCATTGTCTTTCTGAGATTTGCCATCCTCGGGCTGGAGATCAATGAAAGTGGTGTGACGATCGGGCACATACTCAATCAATTCTTCCACAGGCAACGTCGTGATTCGCTCGAGAAGATTTTTCTGAGTTGGATTCAGCATCAGGTAGCGGTCGAGTTTCTCGCCCTCTCCGTTGTAAATCAGAACGCCGGCGGCTGCAACGCCAAAAGTCGCCAACAGTTCTTCCGCAATCGCCTCCAAGACGCTATTCAATTCCAAATGGGCGTTTAGACGGCTGGCAACGCGCGCAAACATTTCGGCTTTTTCTTTTTGTTTTTTGATTTGCTCTTGTGAGCGCTGCTGCTCCAGTTGGCGCTGTTCGAGTGTTTTCGCCATCTCGTTAAAGGCACCCGCCAGCTCGCTTAGTTCATCCCCTTTATGTAAGTCCCGCGCTCGGGCTTTAAGATTCCCGCGGCTGAGCAAGCGAGTGGCATGTACCAATTCATTGACTTGACGAAGGATCAAATAGTTGCTCCCAAACCAAGCAACAATCAGAGCCATCAAAGCGCCTACCCCCAAAGCGCTAAGGGTGAGCATCAAGTTCTTGGTAGGCTTATCCAAGATGGCTTTGGTGGGGATATCGATTAGGAGATATAAGGCATCCTTCTCCGAAGCAGGCAAAGAGGTAAAGGCATACAATCGATTACCTTCTGCCGGGCTTTTGTATTCAATCAGGCCATCTTGGTGTGTGGTCAGATAAGAAAGCAACGCTTGTTCGGGTAGCTGTGTCCCGATGAGATCCTCCCGAGTGGGATAAGCCGTTAGGATGAACCCCCTGCGGTCAAGCACGCGAAACCTCGCCTCAGCAGGTAAGATGGTCGAAAACCTGAATTGATCCAACCATCGCAAGTCTAATTCGGCAAATACAATACCGATCGTCTCCTCATCAGGGGATAGAATCGGATAGGCAAGGGTCATTATGGCTTGGCGAGTGAGCGGATTAATCTGGTACTCACTGATCGTAAATTCACGGGATTGGAGGGTTTGTTGATAATAGGCTTTCTCTGCAATATTGAGGGGATATTTTTGAGGCAAGGTCATACAAAAGACATTGCCATGCCGATCGGCTGCGCCAAAGTTCGCATATAAGGGGTAATGCATCAAGACATTGCGGAGAAAAAATAAACATGCGGCGCGGTCGTTGTTTTGGATAGCCGGCACCTGCGACAAGGTCACTAAGATATCCCTTGCCCCCTCGATCAACTGCTGTTGGTTGCTGGCGGCTAATCGGGCAAGGAACAACGAATTCTGATAGACGCTCTCGATGGCTTGGCGGCGTTGTTCGGCGGCAATCATAGCTAAAGCGAGCACCACCGGCATTAAGGCAACGATCACCAACCCCATTAAACGCCATCTCAGGCTAATTCTGCCCCTTCGAAAAACCCCAACGACCCATTGTTGTCCCTGTAAAGCCTGATGGGGGTAAGATATTGACGAACTCTCTTTCATTAAACGTAGATTTTAATCCAAAATCAAGCCTGCTCGGCAAAACCGTTTCTTCTAATCGAGCGGTTGCAAATGGGCAGTAAAGTGGCGCAAGCCGGGCGGCGCCCACACTAAACGCATCCCTTTGAGTTCCTGCCGCCGTTCATAAAGGTCGATCACGCTTTTGGCAACATGGCGGATGTGATTGTCGGTGTACACACGGCGCGGAATGGCTAACCGCACCACTTCTAAAGGCGAGTAGTGAATTTCGCCGCTCTGCGGGTCTTCACAGCCGAACGCCAACTGGCCCAACCCACAGCCGCGCGTCCCCGAGTCGAGATACAGTTCGGCAGTGAAAGCTTCAGCCGGGTACTGCTCTTGAGGGATATGGGGCAGAAAGCGTTTCATATCGAGCATCACGCAATGTCCGCCAATCGGCCGCAGGGCCGGAACGCCGGCTTCCAGCAGCATGTTGCCTAACAGATGCACCTGGCGGATGCGGCTCGCCAAATAGGGCTCGTCGAGCACCTCCTGCAAACCGATCGCCAATGCTTCCAGGTCACGCCCAGCCATGCCCCCATAAGTGACAAAGCCCTCTAAAAGGATGAGAAGCTGTTGCGCTTGGCGGTACTTTTGTTCATCTTTGAGCGCCAAAAAGCCGCCGATGTTCACCAACCCATCCTTTTTCGAGCTCATCGTGCAGCCGTCGGCATAAGAGAACATCTCGCGGGCAATATCTTTGACCGATTTATTTTCATAGCCCGGTTCGCGCTGCTTGATAAAATAAGCGTTCTCGGCAAAACGGGCGGCATCCAGATAGAAGGGTAAACCGTACTTGTCGGCGATCGCCCGGACGCCGCGCAGATTTTCCATTGAGACCGGCTGCCCGCCGTTGTTGTTGCAAGTCACGGTGATATGGATCAAACCGACTTTCTCGCGGCCTTCTTTGCGAATGAAAGTTTCCAATTTTTCTAGATCGATATTGCCCTTAAAGGGATGCTCCGCGGTCGTATCCAACCCTTCATCGATCACCAGATCGTGCGGGATGCCCCCTTTGTGCACAACATGAGCGTGGGTAGTGTCGAAGAACATATTGCCCAGCGCAGAAAAGCCGGGTTGCAAGTGCAACATCATCAGGATGTTCTCCGCCGGCCGCCCTTGATGGGTCGGAAGGACATACGGATAACCGGTAATCTCTCGCACAACTTCCTCGAGGTGAAACCAATTGCGGCAGCCGGCATACGATTCGTCGCCAGTCATCATCCCAGCCCACTGATATTGGCTCATCGCTGAAGTGCCACTGTCGGTCAATAAATCGACAAAGACGTCTTCGGCTGGGATGTTGAAAATATTGTAATGAGCTTTGCGCAGAATGTCGGCGCGTTGGGATTTTGTGGTCAGCTTGAGCGGCTCAACGACTTTGATGCGATACGGTTCAGCTTGGGAAAAAAGCTCCATAGTTCTGGTCTCCTCGTTTGGATAAAATACGACTGATGGATTACGTTTGATGGGCTGTTGCTCTGATTATAGATTGCCAAAAGGGATAAAGCAAGTGACGAATCGCCTCTTCGGTGAGAGGGTTTTTCACCGTTTGGTATGGCAAGCGTCCGCGCCGCAGGCCGTCGGAGTCGCAAGCCTGCGCGCTTTCCCTCCTTCGGAGTGGCAGGCGTCCCCGCCTGCAAACCTTGGTGGGCGGGGACGTCCACCCTGTGGCAGTGTTACAGCACCTAAACCGCCCGGCCTAACAAGGCTGTAAGGTTGATTTATCTGATTTTTACAGACAAAAGCCCGCTTTCCTTTGATAATAATTCCACAAGCCCTCAATGGGCAGCTTCATTTTTGCTATGGCGAGGTCGTGATGAACCAAAGTGTACAGTTACGCTCCCTCAAAACCACCATTCTCCTCTGGGCTGGTCTGTGTCTTTTGCTCACAGGCGGTGTCCTAGCTACCTACGCCGCCTTCACCGTGCGGGACATGGCGACCAAAAATGCCATTGAACAAGCCCAAACCCAAGCCAGCGAGATCGCCAGTCAAATCGATGCCGAGATCGAAGTCGCCATGAATGCGGTGCGTACCATGGCCGGCGCTCTGAAGACCGTCAAAGATAAGAAAAGCCCGGTGGTCTTAGACCGCAAACAGGTCAGTTGGATGATTCGCCAGTTAATCGTCGAAAATCCTAGCCTGACCGGTGCCAGCACCCTATGGGAACCAAACGCCTTCGACGGAAAAGACCAACAATTTGTAAACACCCCACCAGACCACGATGCCAGCGGCCGATTCTTACCCTATTGGCATTGGGACGAAAAAGGCAACCCGGTGGTCGAACCTTTGACCGACTATGAAACCAGCGAATGGGTGGTTTGCCCAAAGACAACCAAGAACGAATGTATCACTGAACCCTACCTCTATCCGATTAACGGGGTCGATGTGCTGATGACCACCGTCGTTGCGCCCATTGTGTTAGATGTCACGTATTACGGCTTGGTGACTGCCGACATCGACTTGCAGTTCCTGCAGCAGTATTTTGCCGACCGCATTCAGGTTTACAACGGCGCCGGAGAAATGGCAATCATCTCCAATAAGGGGATGTTGGCCGGCGTTACCGGCAAGCCCTATCTGGTCGGGAAAATGCTTTCAGAATACAGTGGGAATCATGAGCGAGTCTTGGCAGCAATTCGGGGAAATCAAACCGATGTTTTCACCAGCCAAGGCAACCTTGAAGTCGTTGCTCCTTTTGTGGTGGGCAAATCTTATACCCCGTGGGGCGTCATGCTGCGCATTCCCCTCAGCGCAATTACCGCCAGCGCCAATCGGCTAACCCTTCAAATGATCTTGATCGGTTTTGTGCTCATCGTTGCCGGATTGGCAGCCATCTGGTGGGCAATGGGGTTCACCGTTGCCAAACCGCTTGCCAAACTGCGCGAGGCGGCGATCAAAATGGCAGAAGGGGATACCCAAGCGATCGCCCTAGGAGATTTGATTCAACGCGAGGACGAAATCGGAGAAGTCGGACGCGCCTTTGACCAATTATCCCATTATTTCGCCGAAATTGCTCAAATCAGTCAAAAGGTCGCAGAAGGGGACTTAACCGTCACCGTTCGCTCGCGTTCCGAGCGCGATATTTTGGGTTCGAGCATTGCTGCCATGATTCGAAGCCTGCGCCAGATCATTGCTTCCCTCGCCCAGAATGCAGCCGACTTAAGAGAAGCCGCCGATCAATTGGCAGAAATTGCTACCCAAAGCGGCCAAGCTACCAATCAAATCGCCGCCACCATGCAACAGGTTGCCAAAGGCGCTGCCCAACAATCCCAATCGGTCAACCGCACGGCCATTGCTGCCGAGCAGATGACGCGCGCCATCGATGGAGTAGCCAAAGGGGCGCAGGAACAAGCCATCTCGGTTGCAAAAGCTTCCACTTTGACCTCGCAAATTTCTGCCACCGTTCAACAGGTAGCTAGCAACGCCCAAGTTTTGCTCAAAACGGCCGATCAATCCCGCCAGGCAGCCCTTGAAGGCGCCAAAACTGTGGGAGAGACGGTGCGCGGTATGGCAGAGATCAAGAATAAGGTCAGCGTCTCAGCCATACGCGTGGAAGAAATGGGCAAACGCTCCCAACAGATTGGGGCGATTGTCGAAGCCATCGAAGATATCGCCAGCCAAACCAACCTGCTGGCTTTGAATGCTGCCATCGAAGCCGCGCGCGCTGGTGAACATGGCAAAGGCTTTGCCGTGGTTGCTGACGAAGTGCGTAAACTTGCCGAACGCTCTAGCCAAGCCACCAAGGAGATCGCTGCCCTGGTTAAGAGCATTCAGCAATCCGTCCATGAAGCCGTGACGGCAATGACTGACGGTGCCAAGGAGGTGGAAAGCGGCGTAGAGAAAGCCGAACAAGCCGGACAATCGCTGAGCGATATTCTCAAATCGGCCGATTCGGTGCGTGAACAAGCCGAATGGACCGCCAAAGCCGCCCAGCAGATGGATGTGGCAGCCAACGAACTGGTCAATGCCATGGACGCGGTCTCTGCTGTGGTCGAGCAGAATACATCAGCTACCGAAGAGATGTCTGCCAGTGCTAACGAGGTGACCGAAGCGGTTGAAAATATCGCCAGCGTGAGTGAGGAGAACAGCGCCGCCATCGAAGAAGTCAGCGCCAGCGCCGAACAAATGAGCGCCCAAGCCCAAGAGGTGATGGCATCGGCGCAGACATTAGCCCAGATGGCGCAAGCCCTGCAAGCCGTGGTGCAACGCTTCCGGATGAACGCTGCAGGTGAGGCAGAGCAAGAGCAACAGGAGCAACCTGAGCTGGTGATGGTATAGATCAGTTCTAAAACCCCTCTGCCGCAGGGCGGACGTCCTCGTCCGCCGAGCTGTGCAAGTGAGGGGAGCGTAGCGGGTCGAGTAGGGCGTCAGCCCGTACCGAGACCCAACCCGCTTTGGCGTTGGCGGGTCGAGTAGGGCGTCAGCCCGTACCGAGACCCAACCCGCTTTGGCATTGGCGGGTCGAGTAGGGCGTCAGCCCGTACCGAGACCCA
>QEXX01000116.1 GCA_003130835.1 Anaerolineae bacterium
ACGAGATAAATCTCGTGCTACCGCGTAAGCGACATGCATGTCACCTGAAACCACGAGATAAATCTCGTGCTACTGCGTAAGCGACATTCATGTCGCCTGAGTCCACGAGATAAATCTCGTGCTACCGCGTAAGCGACATGCATGTCACCTGAAACCACGAGATAAATCTCGTGCTACTGCGTAAGGTGAGAGAGTAAATCTGGGACTTATAGGAGGTCTTTTGAGCGTGGGCAGTGTTGTCTGTTGAGTGGGCAAAGTGCTAAATGCCCACCCGCAAGCGGAAAGGTCAGGCAAAATAAGCTATGTTCATGGTTTGTTAGGGAAAGCAGTTTACGGTGAGTTCAAAATTAACCTTGTTGCTCTTTCTGATCCTGCGCACGCCCGCCGTGCGCGCCAAAGTGGACTTTGAGCGACCGAGCAATGACTCATTGACCCATACCCTGGCTGCAGCCATCTCGCTGGTGGCTTGTGGACTCCTTGCGCTCACCGTACCGCTCTGGGCAGGAGCTTCGCATACCTTTGAGGGGGGCGGGATCAACTGGGCAAACGCCTGGCCAACCTTGATGAATAGCCTGGGTGGGATGCTTTGCCTAGGCGGGTTTACCATCTTCTTGGACACGAGATTTCACCTGCGCCAATGGCTGATGAATCATCCGCCGCAAATGCGGGCAAGCCGTGGAGAAAGCGTCTAGAGCGGCAGGATTGCGTATAGCCCATAGAACGCGTTACCGTTTGGCTTGCAAACTGCCCCTGTCCGAAGGGGTTAGCCAGGAGGTTTGTTCCAAAAGGAGTGGGAGGAGGATAAAGAGCTTTCTGATCCACCCGTGAGGGCGTGCCCGAAAAGATTGGCGAGGCGGTGGGTTGGGTAATGAGCAACTTTCGACTCGGTAAACCAACCTTCGTGGTACACTTGGGGCGATGAACATTTGGATTGCCCCCAATTTCGCTATTGATGAAGAAGAACTGCAATGGGACTTTGTGCATGCCAATGGCCCCGGTGGGCAAAATGTCAATAAAGTCTCCAGTGCAGTTCAGTTGCGCCTTAACGTATTGCAAAACGAAGCCATTCCTCCCGAAGTAAAAGGACGTCTGCGACGCTTGGCGGGCAAACGAATCAATGCCAATGGTGAGCTAATCATCCAAGCCCACCGCTATCGCACCCAAGAACAGAACCGGCGCGAAGCCCTGCAGCGCTTGGCTGCTCTCCTGCAAAAAGCTGCCCAAAAGCCTAAAGCTCGCTATCCCACCCAACCCAGCCCGGCCGCCCGACAGGAGCGCCTCAATGCCAAACGCCGACGCAGCCAGCTTAAAGCCTTGCGCCAAAAGTGGGATTGGGAAATCGAATGACTTTTGGCTTTCCTATCTAAAGAAGCCAAAACCCTATCCTACAACGCCGGCGAGGGTGAGGATTCGGGCAATGGCTTATCCGTTATCAGCGTGATATAATACACCCGTACACCTGCGGGTGGGTATGGCAGGATAATCCATTTAGTAGACGAATTGTGAAAGATGACTCTGGAAAAATTTTCACCCGAATTTCTAACCAAACGTGACGAAGATGGTGTTTGGCACACCCTGAGCCCAGAAGATATTGCCGAACGCCTGCAAACCCATTTTGAGCGCGGGCTGAGCCAAGAAGAAGCGCAACAGCGTCTGCAGATTGTCGGTCAGAATGCACTCCAAGAAGCTCCACCGACCACCTTCTGGCAGATGCTTCTTGATCAATTTAATAACTTTGTTGTAATCATGCTCATTGTCGCCTCGCTCATTTCGGCTTTCTTGGGAGATTGGATCGAGTCGGCGGCAATTATCGCCATTGTTATCCTCAATGCCACTTTGGGAGTGATTCAAGAGCGGCGCGCTGAGCAAGCTCTGGCGGCTTTACGGAAGTTGGCTGCACCGGAGGCCCATGTGGTGCGTGATGGCACGCGTCAAGTGGTGCCAGCCACTCAATTGGTGCCAGGCGACATTGTCCTACTCGAAGCGGGCAATTATGTGCCGGCCGACCTGCGCTTGCTGGAAGCGGTCAATTTGCGCATCGAAGAAGCTGCGCTGACCGGAGAGTCGGTGCCGGTGCAAAAACACGCTGCCACCCTCCGAGAGAAAGAATTGCCGATTGGTGATCGCAAGAACTCGGCTTTTATGGGTACGCTGGTCAACTACGGGCGCGGGCGCGGCGTCGTCACCGCCACCGGCATGCGCACCCAGATCGGGTTGATTGCCGAGATGCTTCAATCGGTGCAAAACGAGCCGACGCCGCTGCAAAGACGCCTCGATCAATTGGGGAAAACCCTCGGCTGGGCAGCCATCGTCATCTGTGGGCTGGTGTTCTTGCTCGGCTGGTTGCGCGGCTATCCCCCCTTAGAAATGTTTATGATTGCGGTTGGCTTAGCAATAGCCGCTGTTCCAGAGGGCTTGCCGGCGGTGGTGACGATTTCTCTGGCTTTAGGGATGCGCGAGATGATCCGCCGTCATGCCCTGATTCGCCGCCTCTCTTCGGTCGAGACCTTGGGGTCGGCGACCGTCATCTGCTCAGATAAGACCGGCACGCTTACCCAAAACGAGATGACCGTGACGCGCATTTGGACGGATGGGGTGTTCTTTGAGGTCAGCGGCAGCGGTTATAGTCCGCAGGGCGAGTTTTTGGTGGATGGCAAACCCATTGATCCAACCCAATATCAAGCTCTGTTGACCACCTTATGGGTGGGTTGTCTGAATAATGACGCAGAGTTGGAGCAATTGGAAAGCGGTGATGGTGCTCTCCCCTATCGCATGGTTGGCGATCCGACCGAGGGAGCCCTGCTAGTGGCTGCTTTGAAAGCCAAAGCCGACTTGAGCGAACTGCGCCGCGCCTACCCTCGCGTTCAGGAAATTCCTTTCGACTCTGAGCGCAAGCGCATGGTTACCATTCACGCCTTACACCAACCGCGCCAAGAAGACATCTCCCCGTTTGATGAGCCAAGCCCACCCAAAGGCTATGTCGTGCTGATCAAAGGCGCTCCGGATATCGTGCTCGACTTGTGCACCCATTATCAAAATATGCAGGATTACGCTCTGCCGCTGAGCGATGAAAAGAAGATGCAAATCCTGCAAGCCAACGACCGCATGACTCAGGACGCTCTGCGCGTTTTAGGAGTAGCCTATAAACTGATTCCAGAGTTGCCCGAAACGCTTGACCCTGCACAGTTGGAACAGGGTATGACCTTTGTCGGCTTGTTGGGCATGATCGATCCGCCCCGCCCAGAGGTCATCCCAGCCTTGGAGAAAGCCCGTCGGGCTGGCATCCGTACCATCATGATCACCGGCGACTACCCCAACACCGCCCGGGCGATTGCCGAGTCGATCAAGCTCCTCATCCCCGGCCACCAAGTGTTGACCGGCAATCAGGTCAACGAGATGGATGACGCCGAGCTGCAGAAGCAAATTCGCTTTACCGATGTCTTTGCCCGCGTTTCACCGGAGCATAAATTGCGCATTGTCGAGGCTTTGCGCGCCGATAATGAAGTGGTCGCCATGACCGGAGATGGGGTCAACGATGCCCCGGCAATTAAGCGCGCCGACATTGGCATTGCGATGGGAATCACCGGCACCGACGTCGCCAAAGAAAGTGCCGATATGGTGTTGACCGATGACAACTATGCCAGCATTGTAGCAGCCGTCGAGCAGGGGCGGGTGATTTATGCCAACATCCGCAAGTTTGTTTTCTTCCTGCTCTCCTCCAACGTTGCCGAGATTATGATCATCTTTTTGGCAACCTTGGCGGGGGTACCAACGCCGCTCACGGTTATTCAACTTTTGATGCTCAACTTGATCACCGATGGCGCGCCAGCGCTTGCCTTAGCCATGGAAAAGGGCGATCCAGACGTTATGGAACGCCCGCCACGTCCGAAGAACGAACCGATTATCAACAAACCGATGCAGTTGGGCATTTTGATTCAAACCATTACCCAGACCGGAGCCACTCTCACGGCCTTTGCCATCGGTTTGTTGTGGCATTTAGCGGAGGGAGACATCCTGCCACCGGGCGTCAATCCCCTGGCTTTCATCCTCAACTACAATTGGCGGGGAGTCGATGTGCAAACTGCAGAAACGATGGCCTTTGTCACCCTCTCTTTGTGTGAATTGTTCCGGGCATACACTGTGCGCTCGGAGCGCCAATCGGTCTTTCGCATCGGTGTATTCTCCAACCGCGCCATGCAATATGCTATGGCTTTCTCGCTTTCGGTTTTAGCCTTGGTGATTGCGGTGCCTTTCCTGCAACCGATCTTCAACACCCATTTTATGGCAGCGCGCGAATGGGCGGTTGTGTTGGGTTTGGCGATCATCCCGGCGCTCTCCGAAGAAATCACCAAGTTCTTCCTGCGGCGCGCCGATCGGCGGCGTCTGCAAACCGCTAGGGCAAGCCGCAGCGGTCTCTTAAGCAGGTGAAGTTTTAGAGACCACAACCGAAAAAACGGCTGTTTCCCCGAGTCGTTCTGCGAGGGATGATCCGATTCGGGATAAGGGGGAGGGATAGGGCGTATCGATGAATGACCGCGATAGGATGGTAAGACGAGTACGAGCGGTTGTCTTACCCTTGGATGATTGGGTACAACCCTTTATCCGTGCATATTGAAACCGACGAGGTTGCTCGTTGATCTCAAACTGAAGGAGAAGGACATGCTCACCATCTATAAGAATTTTGAAGATGGATTGTCAATCCTCACCGAGCCGATCAACGGGTGTTGGATACACCTTCTCGATCCAACACCTGAGGAAATTCAAACCGTGAGCAATTTAGGCATCCCGCGCGATTTCCTGACCTACCCGCTTGATTTGGACGAACGCGCCCGCACCGAGCGCGAAGATGGGATTTTGCTGGTTATTCTGCGCATCCCCTACTACCAAGGCACTCAGGCAGACGTGCCCTATATTACCATTCCCTTAGGAATTATCCTGACCGATAAATATCTGATCACGGTGTGCCGATTCGAAAACGACATCTTGCGTGATTTTTGCAATGGGCGGGTGCGCAATCTTTCGACTGGGAAGCGCAATCGCTTCTTGCTTCGCATTCTGCTTGCCAGTGCTACCAATTACCTAACCCATCTGCGCACCATCACCAAAACCGTGGATTATCTGGAAGACCAACTGCAAAAATCTACCCGCAACCGCGAAGTGCTGGAATTGCTCAAGTACCAAAAAAGCCTAACCTATTTCACCACTGCCCTCAAAGCCAATGAGCTGATGCTCGAGCGCCTTGACCGCAGTCAACTGTTCAGAGCCTATCCGGACGATGAGGACCTGCTGGACGATGTGATCACCGAAAACCAGCAAGCCATCGAAGTGACCAGCATCACCAGCAACATTTTGAGCGGCATGATGGATGCCTTTGCTTCGATCATCTCGAATAACCTGAACGCGGTGATGAAATTCCTCGCTGCCATCACGATTGTGCTCAGCTTACCCACTATTGTTGCCAGCTTTTACGGGATGAATGTCGAGCTGCCTTTGCAAGAGCATCCCTTGGCGTTTCTGTTTACCATTGCCATTTCCCTTGCACTTACAATCGTTGTGATTATCATCTTCATCCGCATGGATTGGTTTTGAGGTGAAGGAGCTTGTTAGGGAACTGGTCGGATGAAGGGCCTGGGGATTAAGATTGCTTTACGGAAAACACTGTTATTTCTCGTAGGTTTAGTCAGTGTATGGCTTGCCTTAGCCTATGTTTTTTATAGTGTCTGGGTTAAAGATGCTGATCATCGTGATTTTTTCCCTCTTTGGGTAGGGGTCAGAAGTCTAATCGAGGGAGACCATCGAATCTATTCTGAAGAGACTACAAGAAAAAATCAAATCAGGTTGTACGGTTCGATTTTGCCTCCCAATCGTGATCAACAAGCTTTTGCTTATCCAGCACAATTAGCAGTTTTATTGTTTCCCTTTGGCCTTATCGAAGATTTTCGAATTGCTACTGCACTTTGGCAGGCACTCTCTGTAATTCTTCTAAACTGGGCACTTATACTTTTAAGGGAAATTAGCTATCCATATAAGCCGTGGGGGTGTGTATTATTGCTTTTCTTTTGGTTTTATACTTTCTTGATGATTTACCAGGCTCAGGTTACCGTGATACCGTTATTAGCTCTTGTTGGGACGATCGTCCTGCTCTCCAATAGTAAAGATTTCTTAGCTGGTATGGTATTGTCACTTGGAGTGGTCAAACCAGAATTAGTTTTCTTACCAGTTCTTATTTTGATTGGTATATGCGTTTACAGGAGAAGATTTGCATTTTTGAGAGGACTAGTTGGCACGAGCATGGTCTTATTCTTGGTTTCCTATATCTGGCTGGGGTGGTGGGTTGATGAATGGATTCAAAATCTTTTTCGATATGCACAATATGCCAAAATTGTTTGGGGTTTTGGAGTGCTCTGGCAAATTCACCCTTGGCTTACCCTAACGAGTCTTTTTGTTATCGGGTTTTATTTGGTAAAGCTACGAAATGAACCATTATTTCTCGTTGCTTTCAGTATTCCGGTAGGAATGTTGATCCTACCTCAAACGCCTTTGTGGGGTTTGACTATTCTGTTAATTCCCCTTATGATCGGATGTAAGGGGTATGGGAAAATTGGTGTGGTGATAACTTGGGCTGCGGGTTGGACGTTTGCATTGACAGGTGGAAGGTTTTGGAGATTCCAGGCAATTATCATGCCGTTATTGTCAATCTTAGCCCTTGCGTTGAGCGTTTTATCCTCTATTAGTAATGTAACTGAAGATAACGCTTAGGTTTGGTTGAGAAAGATAAAATGGGGAATGACTCTACAGCAGATTCTTACCACGAAAATCGTATCATAGTGGCGATGAAAGAATACATAGTGTATTATTCATAAGGGTTTGTGGGGTTGACTTTGTTAGGGATCAACGGTGTGACCTACTTCCAACGACTGGTTGTCCAGAACGATGTGTGGTTCTTTTGGCTACCGCTAGCGGTTTGGGGAGTGTATGGGGTGGCAAAGCTACCGCCTCAATCGGACTTGACGCGGCGAAAAATCTTGATCAATTCGCTCTCATAGACCATTTGGTAGTCTGGAGACGCTTTCATCGAGTTGATTGGCTGGTTGCCGAGTTTGTAATCAACTGGGGTCAATAGCCCCTGATAAACGACAATATAATCGATCCCTACTGAGTACTGCTTTGCCCAAGACTCGACACAGGTGATGGGTTCAAAGACACACCGATTAATCGCAAAGAAAGTGTTGCGGCGTTTTTCAAAAGCGCCATCAGGCATCCATTCATA
>QEXX01000117.1 GCA_003130835.1 Anaerolineae bacterium
ACGCGGTAGCACGAGATTTATCTCGTGGATTCAGGCGACATGAATGTCGCGGCACGAATGAACTGCGTAACGTCAGTTATTAAAGAAAATCAAATTGTAAGTAGTGAGGTATTTGGTCTTAATGCCCTTACGGGCGGAAGGGGATTCTGACGGATTAAATTTTTAGTCCCGGTTAAACAAGATTTGAGAAATCTTAAGATGTCTTAATGCCCTTACGGGCGGAAGGGGATTCTGACGGATATTACCGCGGAGGAATTTTGCCAGTTATTCGTCTTAATGCCCTTACGGGCGGAAGGGGATTCTGACCATCCTAGCGGCAGGGATTAACAGCGAGGTTGCCAGGTCTTAATGCCCTTACGGGCGGAAGGGGATTCTGACCTAAGCGAGTGCCTTTACGATTGGCAACCGATATTGTGTCTTAATGCCCTTACGGGCGGAAGGGGATTCTGACCCCGATTGCTCTAAATTTCACAAGACCCACTTTTACCCAAAATTTCGCCTTCTCTGTGCTTGCCGCGCCCCACTTTGGCGCCGGTTTTGCCTTTGGGGCGCTGCTTCTCTCCCACTTGTTAAGGTGCCGCTCCATTTTGCGTACCCCCCTGCCGAATTTGCCCATTTTGCGCCCTTTTTCAAGGGGGGGTGCGCAAAATCGATTTGCAACTTTGATTATACCCGAAAAGCTTGATTTGGCAAGGGGTTTTTGAGGGGAATTTTTTGGCTGAAAGAGGCGCAGCGGTGGGCGGGCTGGGGAAAGGACGCCGGCGCCGGGGAGCCTAAGGCTGGGTTTCGGTGTTTGGAGATTTCTAAAAACCACAAAGGCACGGAGACACGGAGTAAACAAAAAGACCTTGGTGTCTTTGTGTCTTAGTGTTTGGAGATTTCTAAAAACCACAAAGACACGGAGACACGGAGATTTTCAAAGGGAAGTCCTTAGTGTCTTCGTGTCTTGGTGTTAGGCGAATTCTAACCACGAAGGCACGGAGACACGGAGGAGCATAAGGGTAATTCTTGGTGTCTTTGTGTCTTAGTGTTTGCAGATTTCTAAACCACAAAGACACGGAGACACGGAGAGTTTTCAAAGAGAAGTCCTTGGTGTCTTCGTGTCTTGGTGTTGGGCAAATTCTAACCACGAAGGCACGGAGACACGGAGCAAACTAAAAAAACCTTAGTGTCTTGGTGTCTTGGTGTTAGGTGACTTCTAAACCACGAAGGCACGGAGACACGGAGAGTTTTCAAAGGGAAGTCCTTGGTGTCTTGGTGTCTTGGTGTTGGGCGAATGCTAACCACGAAGGCACGGAAACACGGAAGGGCATAAGGGCAATTCTTGGTG
Organism: Anaerolineae bacterium; assembly: GCA_003130835.1. GTDB lineage: Bacteria > Chloroflexota > Anaerolineae > Anaerolineales > UBA4823 > NAK19. Next base: position 1,331 of record QEXX01000117.1, read on the forward strand.
TCTTGGTGTCTTGGTGTTAGGCGAATTCTAACCACAAAGGCACGAAGACACGGAGCAAACTAAAAAAACCTTAGTGTCTTGGTGGTTAGATACATGGGCAAACGCCAAGGCAGGGAGAACCCCCGCCTGCTCAACCCGCAGGCACCCTCGCGGGTTGAGCTTGCATTGAGTTTGTCGAAATGTAGCGCAGCGTACCGAAACCCATTGGGTTGGGTCTCGGTACGGGCTGACGTCCTACTCGACCCGCCAACGCCAAGGCGGGTTGAGCTTGCATTGAGCTTGTCGAAATGTAGCGAGCGCCAGCGAGCGTATCGAAACCCGTTGGGTTGGGTCTCGATGCGGCGGGGAGAGCACCCGCCTACCACAACAGGGGAGCAATGTCCATTGCCAACCTATAGAGATGCACCAATCCAGCGCACCCCTTTTTCTCCGCCCGATGATTTTTTGATGACAAACATCCTACTTGACAAATGACTTTTCCAGTGCCACAATACAAACGAACGTTCGTTTGGATTCGATCGTTCGGAGGCAGGATGGCATCGGACGAAAAACTCTTGCGCGGCGAGCAAACTCAAGCAGCCATTGTTCAAGCGGCTTATCGTTTGTTCATTCAAAAGGGCTATCATGGCACCTCCATGCGTCAAATTGCCCGAGAAGCGAATCTCGCTGTCGCCAGCCTTTACAACCATTTTCAGAGCAAAGAGCAAATCTTCCTAGCTGTCTTGGAACGCTACCATCCTCTCTTTGAAATCTTGCCGGTGCTGGCACAGATGGATGCCCCAGATGTCCCCGAATTTGTCCATCGCGCTGCCCAATTCATCGCTGCCCATTTAGATCAGCGCCAGGACTTCCTAAACCTATTTTTTATCGAATTGGTTGAGTTCCGAGCTGGTCACATCCCGCACCTCTTGGAGAAAAATGAACCGTTGCTGACCTCTTTTATTCAAAATTTTGTCGCCAAAAAGAGCACCTTGCGTCCTTTTCCCCCGTTTGTCCTCGCCAGGGCTTTTTTAGGTATGTTTTTTGCTTATTATGTGACGCGTTTTATCGCCGCTAACAACCCGACTCTTGGCGGTGGAGCCAACGTTTTGGATGACTTTATCGATATTTTCCTGCACGGCATTCTGATTGAGGAGAATTCGGCATGATCAATTCTCGCTTAGTTGCCCTAATTCGCAAAGAATTTATCCAAATCCGCCGTGATCCGCGCACCTTGGCCTTGATCATCCTTATTCCCATTTTGCAACTTTTCTTGCTCGGTTACGCTGCCACGAACGATGTACGCAACGTTCCGCTGGCCGTTCTCGATCAAGATCACAGTTCGGCCGCCCGGCGTTTGTTGGACGCTTATCGCGCCGCAGATTATTTCCGCATTACCCATGCGGTTGGTTCTGAGCGCGAACTGCGGGATTTGATCGATCGAGGCGTGGTCCGCGCCGGTTTGATGATCCCGCCAAACTATGGCAAAAGACTGCACAGCGGGGAACAGGCACGTGTGGCTTTTGTGCTGGATGGCACCGATCCCACCGTTGCTTCAACCGCGCTCTCGGCCGCCCAATTGATCGGACAAGCCCATGCTACAGCGATTTTGACCGAACGTACCCAGCGGCAAGGGCTGGGCATCAATTTACAACCTCCTTTGGAAGTGCGCACCCAAGTTTGGTACAACCCCGACTTGGTCAGTGCTTACTTTATGATCCCTGGCGTGATTGGGATGATTTTATACGCTCTGACTTCGATTCTCACCGCCACGGCCATTGTGCGCGAACGCGAGCGCGGCACCATAGAACAATTGATCGTCACCCCCATCCGCCCGCTTGAACTGGTGATCGGCAAGCTTTTCCCTTATGTTGTGCTGGCTATCATCAATGCCATTGAAGTCTTGGTTTTGGGAGCCTGGTGGTTCGATGTGCCCGTGCGCGGTGACCTTGGCTTGATCCTTGCCCTTTCGGGGCTATTTTTGCTCTCCAGCCTTGGCATCGGACTGTTTGGCTCAACCATCGCCAACACCCAACAAGAAGCCATGTTGACGGTTTGGATGACGCTGCTTCCCAGCATTTTTCTTTCGGGTTTCTTCTTTCCGCTCGAAGCCATGCCTAAAGTGCTGCAGTGGATCTCTTATATTTTTCCCTTGCGCTACTATTTGGTGATCATTCGCTCCCTGCTTCTCAAGGGAGTGGGGATCACCGCCTTGTGGGAGCAAGTGCTTGCCCTCACCATCTTTGGGGTGGCGATTATGGTTGCCGCAGCGCGCCGCTTCCGCAAACGGTTGGATTAATCCTTCAATCAGGAGAATCATCATGTCCCCTCAAAAACGTTGGATCCTTCCGATCATTCTGGTTATCCTTCTGAGCAGTTATGGCGCCTATGTGTGGTTGCGCCAACGTTCGGCGGGGGTGAATGGCAGCTTGAAAGCCTCCGGGACTGTGGAAACCGTTGAAGTGAAGGTCGCCGCCGAGCTATCCGGCCAGGTCAGCGAAGTTCTCGTTGAAGAAGGGCAAACCGTACGGGTTGGGGATGCACTGTTTCGTTTGGATGATGCTCTCTTATCGTCCCAGCACAAGCGGGCAGTTGCAGCGCTGGAAGCCGCCCGCGCCGGGCTGAAAGTAGCGCAAAGCGGGTTGGATGCAGCTCAAGCCAATCTCGCATTGGCGCAAGCCAATCTCGAGCTGGCTCAAACCCAATATCGCATTGCCGTCGAGGCTGCGCGGCAAAGCGATCAACGCGACCGAGAACGTGCCTGGCGGGAGAGCGTCCCGTACCAATTCAATCTGCCGGTTTGGTATTTCGAGCGCAAGGAGCAGATCGCAGCCCTCGAAAAGCAGGTCGAGGTTACTCAAAAAGCCGTGCAGGATGCCCGTGCAGCCTACCGTGATTTGTTAGAAGCGGCCGGCTACACCGAACTCTTGCAGGCGGAAGACCGCCTTGCTCTAGCCAGAGTCGCTTTTGAAATTGCCGATGAGACTCTCGACCGGGCAAAAGCTGCCAACGAGGATGATGAAACAGATGAGGACGATCGGAGCAATAAGACAAGTCAGAATGATCACGCTGACCAGTCAACCTTTGACAAAGCCGAGCAAGCCTTAGAAGATGCTGCCCAAGAAATCTACGATCAAGCTAAAGCCGAATTAGAAGCTGCCCAAAAAGACTACCTGAACTTACTCAAAAAAGTGAAACTTACCGATGAAATTTTCCAAGCGCGCGCCCGTTGGATGGTTGCCATTGAGCTTTATGAACAGGCACAAGACCGTCTAGTGGCGAAATACCGCGGCGGCGATGCGCTCCAAATCCTAGCCGCCGAAGCAACCGTCAAACAAGCCGAGGCAGCTTTAGAACAAGCCCAAACCAGCCTCACCCAAGCAGAAGCCAAACTGGAACAAGCCCGGGCGGCCGTTGCGCAAGCCCAAGCTGAAGTTGACTTCATCGAAACTCAGCTTGCCAAGCTCACAGTCTATGCCCCCATGGATGGAGTCGTCCTCAGCCGCGCCATCGAGGTCGGAGAGGTGCTTCAGGCTGGCGCAACCGCCATGGTCTTGGGGAATTTGGATGAATTGACCGTTACGGTATATATCCCCGAAGACCAGTACGGGCGCATTCAACTGGGCATGTCGGCGGTGGTTACGGCCGATTCCTTCCCCGGCCAACGCTTTGAAGGCGTGGTGCAGAAGATCGGCGATCAGGCTGAATTTACCCCGCGCAATGTTCAAACCGAAGAAGGTCGCCGCACGACGGTCTTTGCCATCCAGCTACGGTTGAGCAATCCGCAGGGTAAACTCAAGCCAGGTATGCCAGTGGATGTGCGTTTTGTTCAATAACCACCGCAAGCGGATTTCGGAAGAGGGAAAAGCATGACTCAACCCGAGCCTGTATCCGATGGAACGGCGCCGCTTGGCACAAAGGCCCTGATCGAGGCAAGCGAGATCACCAAACAGTTTGGCGGCCTTTGCGCCGTAGATCGAGTCTCGATTCGGGTCCATCCAGGAGAAATCGTCGGTTTGGTCGGACCGGATGGAGCCGGAAAGACAACCACCCTGCGCCTGATCTGTGGAGCGCTAAGATTAGACGGCGGCTGGATTCGAGTCGGCGGCTATGACATTCAACGTCAAACCGAACAAGCCCGCGCCCAAATCGGCTATCTGCCGCAACGCTTTTCCCTATACGAGGAATTGACCGTCATGGAGAACATCCGCTTTTTTGCCGAAACGCGCGGCGTACGGCGGGAGGAGTGGCTGCCGCGCTGTGTGCGCATTTTAGAGTTTGTCGGTCTGGCGGATTTCAAAGAGCGTTTAGCCGGAAAACTCTCCGGGGGTATGAAGCAAAAGCTCGGTTTGGCAGCCGCCTTGGTACATTCGCCAAGGGTCTTGCTGTTGGATGAACCCACCACCGGTGTGGATCCGCTCACGCGCCAAGATTTCTGGCAACTGATCATCCGCCTGGCAGCTCAGGAGCAAACCGCCGTTTTGGTTAGCACCCCTTACATGGACGAAGCCTCGCGTTGCCACCGCGTGCATTTTATGCGCCAGGGGAAAATCTTGATCGAAGGCGCTCCAGCGAAATTGAGAGCTAGCTTAGCCGGGAAGATCCTCGAGGTGAAAGGGGAACCGTTATCCCTCATCCGTCATCTAGCTTTGCAGGAAGCGGGGGTGTTCAACGCGCAACGCTTTGGAGACCGCTTACACCTACGGGTCATGGCAGAAAAGAGCGAGGAAGTCTGTGCCCGTATCCAAGCGCGCGCCGCCCAAGCAGGGGGCAAAATCACCAGCCTGCGCCCGATTGAAGCTCAATTGGAAGATGTGTTCATTGCGCTCTTGGAGGAAGACAGCCTTGGATGAAGTGATTCGGGTTGAGGGATTGACCAAACGCTTTGGCGATTTCACTGCGGTCGATCACATCAGTTTCACAGTGCAGCGCGGTGAGGTGATCGGATATCTTGGGCCGAATGGCAGCGGCAAAACGACCACCATCCGCATGTTGTTGGGGTTGCTCCTGCCCAGCGAAGGCAACGCACAGGTCTTGGGCTACGACATCCGCCGCCAATCGGAAGCCATCCGCCGCCAGTGTGGGTATATGTCGCAAAAATTCTCTCTGTATCACGACCTAACCGTAGAAGAAAACCTGCGCTTTTACGCCGGGGTCTATGGAGTACGGGACGAGAGTCAAATTCAGAGTGCATTGGCGCGGGTGGAATTGACTGCCCAACGGCGTACCCTGGTCAGCGATTTATCAACGGGCTGGAAACAGCGTCTTGCCCTTGCCATCGCCATTGTTCATCATCCCCAACTGCTCTTTTTAGATGAGCCGACCAGCGGAGTCGATCCGACCGCCCGGCGGGCATTTTGGGATTTGATCTATGATCTGGTGAACGAAGGGGTGACAGCTCTGGTCACCACGCACTACATGGACGAAGCCGAGTATTGTGGCAAAGTGGGGATGATGCGCCAGGGTAAATTGTTAGCGCTGGATACACCGGAGCAACTGAAAAAACAAGCCCTGCCGGGCGTAGTGTATGATGTTTTTGCCTCGCCGTTAATTGAGGCTTTGTCCTTCCTAGAAGCTTCTCCGCTTCCTTTGCGGGTTGGGCTGAGCGGCGATCATCTACGGGTGATTTTGCCCAGAGAGGTTGAGCCAAACCGCTTCCTCCAAGAACTTCAGCAGGCGGGCTATGGCAATGCCCGCCTCGAGGCTGTCGAAGCCAGCTTGGAGGATGTCTTCTTGGCATTATCGGGGAAGTGAGGCGCCATAAGAGGGGGATGTAAGAATTGCCTCATCGGTACGCTTGGGTCAATGGGGTACTCTCCACCAGCATGAACGATCGTGCAAGTTGGCTTGACCTCCCCGCTATTCCATCGGGAATAAGGTTGCTTGATAGGTTGCACAGGTATCCGCAAAGCAAGCTTCCTGCGCCATGAGCCATCCTCAAGCGATAAAAAAGACCTTTGAAGGAACTGAAAAATGCTCCTGCTGAGTTAGCTGTGAAGCTTCCTCAGTACCTTTGCAGAACGCTTACCCGATCGAATCCTTTGTTTTTTATCCGAATGCAACGCAGTTAACTCACCTTACGCAGTCAGTCGAGTGGGTTTGAGTTCCTGCAGCTGGGCATAAGCAGCATGAATGGCGTGCAGATAGAGTTTGGCTTTGAGTGCAAAGTGATTGAGTTTGGTATTGCCTTTGAGCAGTTCGAGTTTGATGTAACACGCGGTAGCACGAGATTTATCTCGTGGATTCAGGCGACATGAATGTCGCGGCACGAATGATTTATCTCGTGGATTTAGGCGA
>QEXX01000118.1 GCA_003130835.1 Anaerolineae bacterium
GTGAAACCGCCTTTTTCTGCCAGATATTGACCGAGAAAGCGCACGCTTTGGGTAGTGCCAGTGAAGCCGTGCGAGACGATCACACCGATTTCATTGCCTTCAAAGAAGAAGGGTTCGGCTCCAGACAGGATCGGGTAGGTCTCCATAACTGATTAACCTCCATAAAATGTGATGATTCGCTAACAGAAAAAACGCAACCCTAGGCAGCGTTTTGTAGCGCTTCGGCGACATGTTTTAAGCGGGTATAGGCTTCTTGGGCAACCGCCTCAAGACGCGCATCTTGGATGAAATTCATCATCGAAAGGGGATCGATGATACTGACGACAGTTTGTTCGCCTTCTTCATAAACGATGACATTACAGGGCAATAACAGCCCAATCTCAGGTCGAGTGCTCAGTGCCTGATGAGCTAGGGGTGGGTTACAGACGCCGAGGATGGTGTATTTGCGAAAATCGGCATTTAGCTTTTCTTTCATCGTTTTTTGAACGTCGATCGAAGTCAAGACACCGAACCCCTGCGCTTTGAGTGCGTCGGTGACTTTCTCCATAGCTGCCTCGTAGGGGATATTCAGGGTACATTGAAAGCCTAATTCAGCCATTTTTCCTCCTTAAACATCAGATAAAATGGTGTTCCGATCGAAGCCTATTGGTTAGATGTCAACCTAGCGCAGAAGGTGACCCAATGCCGCTGTACCCCAAGCCCCAAGCTGCAGAAAATTTTAATGGCTTTACTCCTCTCCAGCCAACAGGCGCACTTTCTCCCATGGTTTTAGGTTGCTCTCTTCTGCCAGCAGGGCGCGCAACTCGAAGATTTCATCCCGCAGGACGGCTGCTTTTTCAAATTCCAAGTTTTTAGCCGCTTCTTTCATTTGTTTTTCTAACTCTTGAATTAATTTACGCAAGTCGGCATGTTCTAGGCTTCGCGCCGTGCGAACGGAGTAGGCCGGTTTCGATTCGGCAACCCCATGCACAGCCACTCGGTCGGTCAGATCGCGCACCGCCTTGACGATACTGACCGGAATAATGCCATGTTCTTGATTGTAAGCGATCTGTTTGGCGCGGCGGCGGTTGGTCTCGTCGATAGCGCGGCGCATGGAATCGGTGATCTGGTCGGCATACATGATCACTTTGCCCTCTACATGGCGGGCGGCGCGCCCAATGGTTTGGATTAGCGCCGTTTCCGAGCGCAGAAAACCCTCTTTATCAGCATCTAAAATCGCCACCAGCGAGACTTCGGGCAAATCTAACCCTTCGCGGAGCAAGTTGATGCCAACCACGACATCAAAGACACCTAAACGCAGATCGCGTAGGATGCCTACCCGTTCAAGGGTATCGATTTCTGAGTGCAGGTAATGAACTTTGATACCTAACTCCATCAGGTAATCGGAGAGTTTCTCCGCCATGCGCTTGGTGAGGGTTGTGACCAACACGCGTTGCCCTTTTTCGACCCGTTTGCGGATTTCGCCCACAAGGTTGTCCACCTGTCCGGCGATGGGACGCACCTCCACTTCTGGATCGACCAAACCGGTTGGGCGGATAATTTGTTCGACGACTTGATCGGCGCGTTTCAGTTCATACGGCCCGGGCGTTGCGGAAGTGTAGATGGTGTATCCCATACGCTGTTCAAATTCTTCAAAGGTCAGCGGGCGGTTATCAAGCGCAGATGGCAAGCGAAAACCATACTCTACCAAAGTGGTTTTACGCGAGCGGTCGCCGTGATACATGCCGCGAATCTGGGGGATGGTCATGTGCGATTCGTCAATGATCAAAAGGTAGTCACTCGGGATGTAATCCATGAGCGTCCAAGGCGGTGAGCCAGCCGGGCGTTGGTCGAGGTGGCGAGAGTAGTTTTCGATGCCCGAGCAATAGCCTACTTCGCGCAGCATTTCGAGGTCGTATAGGGTGCGTTGTTCCAGGCGTTGGGCTTCCAACAGCCGCTCTTGCCGTTTTAGTTCCGCTAAGCGTTCTTCCAACTCGGCTTCGATATCGCGGATGGCTTGTTCGAGTTTGTCCTTATCGGTGATAAAATGTTTCGCCGGGTAAATGGCAACCGAAGAGAGCGGGCGACGGATTTCCCCGCTGAGGGGATCAAATTCTACGATGCGCTCGACTTCATCGCCAAAAAACGTGATGCGATAGCCATGTTTATCCTGGTAGGCGGGGATAATTTCTAAGGTGTCGCCGCGTAGCCGAAAGGTGCCGGGCCGTAATTCAAGGTCGTTGCGTTCATATTGCCCTTCAACCAACATCCGCAACAGGGCATTGCGGCGGAAGATATGCCCGCTTTCGAGGTTGATCACTACTCGCCCGTAGGATTCGGGGCTGCCGATACCGTAGATACAAGAGACCGAGGCGACAATGATCACATCCCGGCGGGTCATTAATGCGGTGGTCGCTGCTAAGCGCAGGCGTTCGATTTCTTCGTTAATATCGGCATCTTTTTCGATGTACAAGTCATGTTTGGGAACATAGGCTTCAGGCTGATAGTAATCATAGTACGAGACAAAGTACTCGACTGCGTTTTCGGGGAAAAATTCTTTGAACTCAGCGTATAGCTGTGCGGCGAGGGTTTTGTTATGCGCCATCACCAAAGCCGGTTTGTTCAGGCGTTCGATGACGGCAGCGATGGTGTAAGTCTTACCGGTGCCGGTGGCGCCCAGCAACACTTGATGGCGGTAGCCGCGTTGAACACCCTGCACCAGCTTTTCGATGGCTTCGGGCTGGTCGCCGGTTGGACGGAAAGGGGCATGCAGTTTGAAGTCCATCCGCTTCGACTCAAGGAACAGGATGCGGTGGAAAGGCGTCGGCCGGGGCGTACCAGTCACCCCCATCGATGCCAGCGCTGATTTCGCCAGCTCGAACGCTGACGGGAATGAGGGTGTAGTCGTTGCCCTTAACGCTGAGTCCGCAGGTTGCTATCTGCGTATAGCCGCCCGCTCTAGACCCATCCAGAGTATAGGCAATCTGGGAAAGCAGTTTTCGTCCAAAAAGTGTCATCAATTACCAGCTACTTGTTCTTGCAATCTGTTGAACTTTATGAGAGACTGTTGTGATTGTACCAAAGAAATCTTTTGTGCTCCTGAGAAGTTGCTCGGGAATCTGCGGAGAGGCTGCCGCCCCTTTGGCGTCCTCAGAAAGGGGGTTCATTGCCTGTTTGGATATGTGGATTCAATAGAATCTCTTGACGAGCTTTAGTCAGAGCGGCGCGGGTGGGGAAGACGCTTATCGGTGGATGCGGAGGAATGCTTTTCGAGCAGTTCTAAAAAGACCTCAACGACACGGGGGTCAAAGTGCTTGCCGGCTTGGGAACGCAGGTATTCCTTTGCTTCTGCATGACTCCAGGCTTTGCGGTAGGGTCGATCGGAAGTGAGTGCATCCCACACATCGACCACGGCAAAAATGCGAGCTGCCAGAGGAATTTCCTCGCCCTTTAAGCCACGTGGGTAACCGCTGCCATCCCACCTTTCGTGATGACAATAGGGGATATCCAGCGCAGCCTCTAAAAAGTGAATATTGCGTAGCAATTCGTAAGCGTAAATGGGGTGTTGGTGAATGATTTGCCACTCTTGGGGTGTTAGCGGCCCTTCTTTCAACAAGATCGCATCGGGAATGCCGATCTTGCCAATATCGTGCAGGATTGCCCCACGCCGGATATGAATCAGTTGATCTTTCTCTATCCCTAAGGCGAGGGCGACTTGTAGCGTCCACTCGGTGACTCGTTCGCTGTGGCCACCGGTCTCGCGGTCGCGCAATTCGAGCGCTTTTGCCCAGCCCTGCAGAGTCTCATCATACGAAACCGAAAGTTCCATCAACGTGTTGTTCAGATGGCGAAAGAGCTGGGCATTTTCCATTGCCAATGCCGTCTGGCTTGCAATGGTTTGAGCAAAGCTGAACCATTGGGGATCGTTGGATGCTAAGCTAGAAAGTTCGCTGCGTTGACAAAGCTCCAGCACGCCTCCCAACCGCCCTTTCACCATGAGTGGCATTCCGACATAAGCAATAAAACCTTCTTCGAGGTACTCCTCGCATCCTTCGCAAGCGTTTTGTCGCAGCCATTGGGGTAGATTAGAGATGGTGAGGGATTGCAAGGAGGCGGCAATTTTCCCTACCAAGCCTTCACCGATGGTGTAAGTCGTTTTAGGGGGCGGCAGTTGGCGCAAACCGCTGCCGGCAGTAAATTCTAGGTATCCGAATTGGGGTTCATAAGTCCAGATTTGCATGGCATCCACGCCAAGATGACGTTGGGTTTCTTGAAGGATGGTTTCTGCCATGGGATAGAAATCGGTGTTTGCGCTGATGGCGCGATCAATTTGACGCAGCGAAGCCAAACGCTCAGCCTGGTGTTGCAGATCGGCCAATAACTGTGACCGATGTAAGGCAATGGCAGCGATCTCTGCCAGTGTTGAAAGAATGTGGCACTCTTGCTTGGATAATGTTCGTGGGGGTGGCAGAGCAATACACAGGCTACCGATGACCTCGCTTCCGCTGGTGATGGGAAAACAAGCCCCTCCCCAACGCAGTGGAATGCGCGTTGGCGAGTGGTGATCTTTAAGAACTTCAGCGGCGAGATCTTCAAAGAAAAGCACTTTCCCCTGTTGAGCGACCTTGCCAGCTAGCCCCTCGCCGATGGCAACTTCTGTTAGGCTGATTTCGTTCATCCAACCGCGGGCGACCACGCGTTGCAGCGTTTGACGGTTTGAATCCGTTAACCAGATTGCTCCGCAAGAGGTTTGCAGGGCATTTAGCGTTTCATCCAGCAGAAGCGGCAATAATGTTTCGGGGGTATGGGCGGTGCGCAGGGACAGGGAGACGCGGTTGATGGTTTCTAACTCGTTTAGCCGGCGCTTAAGCTCGTCGAACAGGCGGGCGTTGCGGATGGCGACAGCAGCGTGGTCGGCAAAGGCGCCCAAAATTTGGGCATGTTCGGGGGTGAAAAAGTTGGCTTGATGATGATCTAGATTGAGAAAACCAATCACCTCTCCTTCTACACAAATCGGAGCGGCGAGATAGGAATGGATCCATTGTGCCTCACTAAAGACGCGCCACAGGGGTGAAGCATGCGTGTCAGATATCAGCAGTGGCGCTTTGGTGCGAATCATTTCTTGATAATTAGGCGTTGTCGAAAGGTTGAGGCGGCTCTGGCGGGTCCATTCTATATCGCCAAAGGTCTCATATCCCTCCATGTAAACGACCTGTGTCTCATTTCCCTCTAACAGGGTAATGTTGGCAGCATCACACGGGATCACACGGCGCACGTTGCGCAACAGTTGTTTGAACACGCTCTCAAGGTCGAGATAGGAATTGAGGGCAATAACTGATGATGCAAGCGCTTCGGCAATGCGGCGTTGGTTGGCTTCCCGCCTCTGCGCATGCAGTCGTTCGATGGCGCCAGCAAGCTGCTCGGCCACCGTGCTTAGCAATCTGAGGTCAGCTTCGGTGAAGGCGTTGACCTGACTGCTTTCGACATTAAGAACGCCAAAGATTTCGGTGCCGATGCGGATCGGCACGACAAGTTCTGAGCGAACATTCGGAACAACCGCTAGGTAACGGTCATCTTGTTGTGTATCGGAAACAAGGATGGCTTGCCCGCTTTGAACGGCCTGCCCGATGATCCCTTTATCCAGATCAAAAGACGGCAGATCGATGGGGTGGTTGACGAAATAAGTGGGATGGTGGTGAATTTGATCGGACTTGCGGTCGACCAACAGCAGCCCGCATTGTTCGTGGTAGAGCTCATTGGATAGAATACTGGTCACTTGGGCGATTAATTGATCTTCATCGCTTGCCTGAGCGGTGGCAAAGGCGACCTGATTCAATACTTGCAGTTCTTTCAACCGCTGCTCTAAGGCGCTTTGTTTTCGCTGAATTTCGGTGATCTCGGTTGCGACGTTGAGCAGACAGGCTTGGCTTTGAATCGTGACCGGCATGGCGGAGTAAAGGAACTGACGCACTTCACCGTTTGGCATGCCAAGTTGAAGGGGAAAATTTTCAATTTGCCCTTGGTTTTGGATAACTTGGCTGAGTTCTTTAATTCCGTGGGGTTCGATCCAAAGTTGGATTTGTTCATAGGGCTGACCCTTAACCTTGTCAGGGGTTACACCAAAGACTTCACAAAAGCTTTTGTTGACATCCAGCACAACCCCATCGCTTAGGCGGGTAATGGCCATTGGGTTGGGATTAATGTGAAATATGGCTGAGAACAGGGCTTCATTGTCGATTAAAGCTTGCTCCGTGCGTTGACGTAGGTCATATCGGTTGAAGAGCAGTCCTAGTAAAACCGTGGCAATAGGATAAATGGCTAAAAATGGCAAGGCAACTACCTGAATAGCAGGAAAGGCGAGTCCACGCGGTAGGGTGAGAAACCAAGCCAGCAGCGCTAAATGCACTACCCATCCGAAGGCATACAGTTCATACCAGTGAGGGGTTGTCCGTTGATTCCTGCGCAGAGTGGCGCGCCAAAGGTAGCCCAGCGCAGCAGCAATAACAATTGACCCGACCCCTGTCAGTGCCCCTGCCCCGCCAAGATAAAGACGGAAAAGGCAGGCGATCAGCGCAGCTATTAGCGTAGGAAGAAAGCCAAAGTATAATCCGCTCAGGCTGAGCAGTACGGAGCGGGTATCGAAGATTACCCCTGAAGTGAACTGCCAGGGAGTGAGCATGATGGTGATGGCTATCCCGCCAATCAAGCTGCCTGTAACGAGTTGTTGGGGAAGCGAGCTGCTCTTTTTACGCAAAGGCAGGGTTTCGTAGAGCAGGGCAAGCGCTAGTAAGAGGGCAGCGTTATTGATCAATCCGAGAAGCGATTCACGGGGCATGGGTCTAGCTGCTCTCTGATAGGATCCTTATGAAACTTTTTCTATTCTTTTTGGCCAACCTCATTTTCGTAAAGCCCAATCAGCGTTTGTCTTTTCATTTGCCGAGAAGAAATGCGGGTATCGAACTGGTTGACAGAAAAAATATAGCTGATTTTAAGTTGATTATATCGTACCTAAGCGGCTGTTTGAGTTTACAGAATTGTCAAGTCTCTTTTGGAAAGGCTGTGCGAACGGACTTCGTGCTTGCTTTTGACAATGTGGAATGGGTGGTGTGTTACAATCAACCTAGACAGGTGTGATAGCTCGGTTGCCAAGAACCATTCTATTGCGTTCTTGTATGGAGCAACAAGTGATTCTTACCCTAATCCCCATGTTGATTCTGGAGGAAAAATGACTCAAACTCAAGAGAACCTAAAAGATGCCTTTGCCGGCGAAAGCCAGGCAAACCAAAAATATCTGGCTTTTGCTAAAAAAGCTGAGCAGGAGGGATTTGCCAACATTGCCCGCCTTTTCCGTGCGGCTGCAGCCGCCGAGAGTATCCACGCTGAAGGTCACCTCAAGGCGATGGATGGAGTTGCATCAACAGTTGAAAATCTCAAAGCCGCTGTGCAAGGGGAGACCTATGAGTTCACCGAGATGTATCCCCCGATGATTGAGCAAGCGCAGAGCGAAGGACATAAAGCCAAGCGCATGTTTGGGTATGCGGCAGCCGCAGAAGCCGTTCACGCCAAGCTATATCAAATGGCGTTAGAAGCTGCTCAACAAGGGAAAGACCTCGAAGTGGAATTTTATCTCTGTCCGGTGTGCGGCTATATTGAAATCGGCAAACCTAGCCAAGCTTGCCCGATCTGTGGAAACCCACCAGAGCGCTTTGTGCGCGTGAATTAACCGGTTGCAACGCGGCAGCTATCCTCATCCCTGTCCCTCTCCCGAATGGTTTAGGGTGAACAGCCCCCCTCCCGGACCTTTTCCCAAAGGTTGAGGAAAGGTTGGCGGGTTGTGACGTTAAGCATACCAAAACCCACAAGCGAGTTAAAATTATCCCAGATGTCCCCTGAAGTGGCTGCTTTTTCCGAACTTCCACTCGATCAGATTTTACAAGGCGACTGCGTCGAACGATTGAGCGCTTTACCCGAAAAATCGGTTGATTTGATCTTTGCCGATCCGCCCTACAACTTGCAATTGCGTCAGCCCCTCTGGCGACCAAACATGACCAAAGTGGAGGCCGTCGCCGAGGAATGGGACCAGTTTGAGAGTTTTCAGGCTTATGATGAATTCAGTGAGCGTTGGTTGACCGCCTGCCGGCGGGTGTTGAAAGATACTGGCACCATTTGGGTTATTGGCACCTATCACAATATCTTCCGCATCGGCAAGGTGATGCAAGATTTGGGATTTTGGATTCTCAACGATGTAATTTGGATCAAGAGTAACCCAATGCCCAACTTTCGCGGGGTGCGCTTTACCAACGCGCATGAGACCTTGATTTGGGCAAGCAAATTCAAAGGCGCAAAATATACCTTCAATCATCATGCGATGAAGGCTCTCAACGGTGGCGTGCAAATGCGCAGTGACTGGGTCTTGCCGATCTGTTCGGGCAAAGAGCGGATTAGGATCAACGGCAAGAAAGCTCATGCAACTCAAAAACCCGAAGCGTTGCTTTATCGGGTGATCCTCGCCGCAAGCAAGCCGGGCGATGTCGTTTTGGATCCGTTCCTAGGAAGCGGCACAACCGCTGTGGTTGCCAAAAGACTCCATCGTCATTGGTTGGGCATCGAGTCCGACCCAACCTATGTTCAGATCGCCCGGGCGCGCATCGAACAGGTTATCCCGGCGCCCTTTGATCGGCAAGCCTTTGAAGTGCACGACTCCAAACGGCTTTTGCCGAGGGTGGAATTTGCGTGCCTTGTCGAAGCAGGGTTCATTCAACCGGGCACGCGCTTGTATTTCCGAGCCGACCGTTTTCGTGTGGCAACGATAAAGCCCGATGGGAACCTGCGCTTGCAAAACGGCTTAGAGGGGTCCATCCATAGCTTGGGTAAATCCCTGATGAATGGCAGCCCTTGCAATGGCTGGCAACATTGGTATTTTGAAGATGACCAGGGAAAACTGCAGCCCATAGATCGGCTGCGCGAACGCTATCGTCGCTTGCATGGCTTGGATGGGGAGTCACAAGACGTTAAGTATTAATGCAGGTCAGGGGGCTACGCAAGATGGCAGGTCTCTTGATGAAGGCAACAATGCAAGACCATTGCTGCTAGGATACCTGAGGGAATCGCCAACCCAACCATCTCTGCCGATGCGACCAATCAAGTGTTTTGAACTATGGGATGGGTGCTCGTCTGCTCCAGCCTTTAGGGCATGGGGGTGGGTGTGATTGTCGCCTCAGGTGTTGGAGCGACCGCAGGAGTGGCGGTAGTGGAATAGATCTGACCGCTTTCTAAACGGTTACAAATGCCCTCGCTATCAGCAACAATGTTCATAAGAACGGGGTCATAAGAGAACAAGGATTTCACTTCGTTGAGCACTTGGCGGGCTTCCGGGCAGTAGTTTTGATTGGGGCGGCTGAGAAAGGCCAGCACCGTGCCGTACTCAACATAGTAGTATGCCACAGTTAGATTGGTGAGCGGTAAGCCCTCCACCGCCACGCTCGATTCTAGCAAGCCTTCGGCGACCAAGTTTTGGGCAGCTTCATTTTCTTCGGCTGTGCAACCGCGCACAGCACACTTCAGTACCGGCAAGGCTCCCTCGTAGTTGCGGGCGCGAATCATGATGATCCCTAATTGTCCATAGGTATTGGCTGTGGTCGGGTCGAGGCTGAGCGCTTTTTCGGCATTGCGGGCGGCGATGAAAAATTCACCCTGTTGAGTATAGGTTTTGGCGATTTCCAGGTTAGGCAAAGGGTCTTTGACGCCCAGTTGGGCATTGATATTGGCAGCGCGGGCAAAGAACTCTAGCGCGCGGTCGTAAAGTTTTAAGCGCAGATAATTCCGCCCGATATAAAGGTAAAGAAAGGTTAGGTTGGGGTTGATGCGGGCGGCTTCAAGATACTCTTGGATGGCACGATTGTATTGAGCTGTTGACTCTAAGACGGTGCCATAAACGCGATGGGCATCCATCGATTCGGGGTCAAGTTGCACGGCTTGGGCGGCATATTGCTCTGCTTGTGTCCAATTGAGCTGGTCGAGCAGCACTTCAGCATAGAATGCCAGTGCCAGAGCGTTGTTCTGGTCGAGTTGAAAGGCTTGCAGGGCTTCGGTTTGGGCTTCGGCAAGCAGGTCTTGGCGTTCTTCCTCCCCGACCAAGGGGTTAGTGGCATACCAGTCCAGCACGAAGGCACGAATAGCGCGCACGGTGCTGTTATCAGGGGCTAACTCCACCGCGCGGTCGATGGATTGACGCGCTTCGGTGAGGCGTTCCAGACGCTTGGGATCGTTGCTGAGAAGGGCGGAAGAGTAGGTCTGAATACGGGCGAGGCGTGCCCACGCCTCGGCATTGTTGGGATCGACAGCTAAAGCGCGTTGATAGGTGTCGATGGCATCTGGGCGAGGGGCTGCTGGTGGGGGAGGATCGGGGTCGTAAATTTTCCCGGCTAGAAAATAGGCTTCGGCTTCTTCGATATAGGAAGCTGCGCTGCGGGTTGGGGTGGGGGTGGGATAAAAGGCGGGTTTGATCGCCCCTTGCTGCACGCCACGCCAAACCCAGATGGCAGCAAGGATCAGAACGATCAAGACTAAGATGCGGTAGGGATTGACCGCTGCTCTTTTTTCGCGGAATAACGGTTTGCGCTGCAGAAGTTCATCGACCATGATGGGCCCTATTCCTGCGTAGCCGTTGGGGTTGGTGCTGGGGTAGCCTGACTGCTCTGTTCCAGACATAAGGCGATGCCAGCATTGGCGTTCTCCACTGCTAGGGGGTCGTTAGGGACGCCGTTGATCAACGTTTGGAAGACTTGCACGGCTTCCTCGCAGCGGTTGTTCCTTGCCAAAGCAAATCCGTAGAACCAATAGATTTGGGCGGCGGTGCCGTAATCAAGGGGTATACCCTGCACGACCGTGCCATCTTCCATCGTGCCACCGCGCACTGCCAGTTCTAGTTCCTTGACTGCTTTGGACATTTCTCCATTGCGATAGTACATGATGCCCAACGTGCCGTGCAATTTGGGGTTGGTCGGCTCGACTTTCATAGCTTGCTCGGCGTATTGAGAAGCCTTTCCATATTGACCGATATTGGCGTATGCCAAAGAAATCTCGGCTAAAGGCGTCCAGTCGTTCGGGTTTAGCGAATAAGCCGCCAAAAGTTCTTCGACCGCCAGATCGTTTTCGCCTTTGATGCGATAAGCGTAGCCAAGATAGAGGTGCAAGTCGGCGATTTTAGAGTTGATGGCGATGGCAGCCTTGAATTCGTTGATGGCGGCGTCGATGTTTTCTTGACCGGTATTCAAAAGGACAATGCCTCGGGCGCGGCGCGTTTCCAGCAAGGTGGAATCCAACTGCATGGCAATGCGTGATTCTTCGATGGCTTTATCCAAATCGTCAATTTGACCCTTATTAATCAGCACCTCGGCGTAATAGGCATGGGCGAGGGCGTTATTGGGATCTAGTTCAAGGGCGCGTTTCAGCGAAGCTTCGGCGGAGAGATAATCGCCGGTGAAGCCTTGTGCCCATCCCAACACAGCGTGCGCTAAGGCGTTATTGGGGTTTTTCAGCAAAGCGTTTTGGGCGTTGGTGATGGCTTCTTCATACTGTCCGGCAAATACTTGTAAGCGGGCTAAGGTAACGTAAGTCGAGGTGTTATACGGGTCAACAATCAAGGCTTCCTTATAGGCATTGATCGCTTGCAAGAGACGCCCTTCTTGAAACAACTGCTCGGCTTCGTTTAAGTAGGATTCTGGGCTGCGGGTTGGGGTAGGGGTCGGGATAAACAAAGGCGGGGTGGCCGGCACAACCACTTGATTAAAATACAAAGCTACCCCGATCATGCCAAGCAGCACGGCGATTAAGAAGGGGTTCGATCGACGTCTAGGGCGACGCCGCACACTCCAATTGCGACCGCGTAAATACATGCTCTCATCATACCATTGGCGCGAATCGAGTGTCAAGGAGGCATGGATTAGGAGAGGATAAGTATCTTTTTAGATCAACAGGTCTTCTTGCGAGGATTTTGTGACTTTAAACTCACCGCGCTTGATCAGCCGAATGATGTTTGCAGTGACATTTGGGGTGCTTGGATCGAAGATGATGGTTTCATCGAAATCAGGTGCTTTGGTGATCGCAGTGTGAGAGAAGGGTAAGGGGTTGAGTTGGATGAATTCACTGCTGGGTGCCTCGGCTTCACCCCAATAAAGAAAGGTCTTACCACTCAGTAAATAACTGCGTCGCAGAGGTGTGGCAGGTTGTTGTTTGAATTCTGGGGTCAAGATAGAGATGAGCTCACTTTTACTGACGGCTATGGCACTGTTTTTGGCTTCCTCTTCGGTTAAACCCGCTTGGCGGAGCTGCGCTTCGGCGTTTTCTGGGTCGCGCCAGATGGTGAAGATGAGGTTGAGAAGGTTGGCGGTTGGCAAGCGGATTGAACTGAGGTTCTGCGAAAGTTGTTGAGCAACGCCTAACAGGGTGAGTAACACATTCAGAACGGCTTTTTCTCCTTGATAGATCCCAACATGATAGTAGCGGCTTTCTTGATTGAGCGAGATGGCTTGATTCTGCATAAAGAAGTAGGTGATTTGATTGAAGGAGGCGGGGGCAATGAGCAGGATGATCGACAACGTATAATCGGCTTTAGAGATGACGTTCATCAAGGCAGTTATACGTCCGTCTAATTCCCAGCCTTGGTTGACCGTGCGTTCTAGCATACGTTTTTCTTCTAAACCACGCCGCCCGCGTGCGATCTCCTGTTGTAATGCTTCTTTGGAGAAACCTTTGTAGGGATTAGCGAGCATTAGGTTGCTTGATAAACCCAGTGAGGCAATGATATAAAGCCATTCACTTGAAGTGAAGATCATCTTGGTATAACGCTCTTCTTCCATTGACAGGCTTCTCCAAGCAGTAGAGGGGATAGGCATTGTTTCGTGGGCGTTTCTTTCCTTCGGCTTTGCAAGGAAAGTGCCAACAAATTTATCAAATTATACTCTGAGCCGACAGAATTGCAACCGGGTTTTATGGTGTTTGAGCTTCTTCCAATGCAGATTGCGTTGCGGATTGAGGCAAGGAGAGATTGGGAAGATTGAGAAAAAGCACTTCTAAGGCCAAGCGCAGGTTGACATTGCCTTGTAAGACTTGCCGCATCTGGTGGATTTGTCTGAGTGCCTGAAGGCTGCGTTCTTCACCGATCTTAGCCACAATGGCGGCGACAGCATCCTGAAAGTCGGGATAAGTAAGGTGTTGCCGATCCTGGTGGGCATACAAGGTCACATCCCGCCAGAATGCCAACCATGCATCGAGCAGGAGGGTAATTTCCGCTTTGTTCAGTTCTCTGGCATAGCGCTCCGCTGTGGCAAACCGATCGAGATACGAAGACCCCAATAGGCGCAGATGATCTTCGATCACTTGGAATTGTCGTTGGCGCTCCTCGGGGTGATGGAGCAAGCGCAAAGCGATGCCGGCTCTCCCACCCGCCAAACGCGCAACTTGAGCCGCCAAGGGTGCTTCGGCGGCTTGTTTTTCAATGAGTGTCTGGGCTAACGCTTCGGCTGCTAAAGGGCGCAGGCGCACGACTTCGCAGCGGGAGACGATGGTAGGCAACAGATTTTCGCTGTCTTCCACGGTGATGAGCAGGATCACCTTTGGGGGCGGCTCTTCGAGCGTTTTCAGCAGAGCATTTTGGGCGTTTAGGTTTGCTTCTTCAAAACGCAGGATCAAAGCGATGCGATAGCGCCCCTCATAGGGCGATAAGGATAAGCGGTGTTGAAGCTCGCGGATTTGTTCGACTCGCAGGATGCCACCACGTTGTTCTGCCGCAACGATCTCTAAATCAGGATGGCGCATCTCTGCCAGCAGATGACAGGCGCGACAAACCCCACAGAACTCTCCGGCTTGCGGCGGGTTGAGACAGTTTACGGCTTGAGCAAAGCGTAGGGCAAGCGTGCGCCGCCCCACACCGCTAGGCCCGCTAAATAAATAGGCTTGGCGCAACGACCCATGGGCAACGTGCGAACGCAATAGAGCGACTGCTGCTGCATTGCCAATGTAGTTCCAATTCATGGGGGGATCGTTGCTAGAATTGTCGCCCTTGACCATTTTGTTCACCTAGAAGCCCTTGTCATAGGCTTGGAGAAGGAGGCTGGTTATTGCAAGTCATGCAGATGACAGGTGTCGTTCAAACGGATCAGGGTAAAGTCGTCGTCCGCCTCCTCGAAAAGATTGATGGCACAAGTATCCTGGCGCAAACGCCAAAAACGATCGTTCCCCAGACCCAAAATTGCCAATAAAAGTATGCGGTTGATCACCGTATGTCCCACGACCACAATCGTTTGGCCGCGATGATGCTTCGCCAGCTCATGAATGGCTTGAATGCCGCGTTGGCGGAGATGCTCTAAGCTTTCTCCGCCCGGAATGCGGCAGAGATGCGGTTGCTGATACCAGCGATTCAGCTCATCTCTCCAGCGTGTAGCAACTTCGTCCGGGGTCAACCCTTGCCACTCGCCGTAGTCGATATCGATCAAGCCAGGCTGGGGCTGAACGGATAAAGAAAAGTGCTCTGCAATGGCTTCGGCTGTGCGTGCCGCCCGGGAGAGCGGGCTGGAATAGACGGCATCGACTTGCCATTCTTTGGCGATGCGCAAGCCCGTTGCTTTTGCCTGCTTCAGACCGGTTTCGTTGAGCGGCACATCGGCTCGCCCGCGAAAGCGCTCGATGCGATTCCATTCGGTTTGCCCGTGGCGGACTAGGATAAAGCGGGTCATACTTTGCTCCAGCTATTGGGATTTTTCACGCAAAGTATACCCTAGACAACGGGTTGGTGATGCTGGAATTGGCTTTCCCGACCGTTTAGTTTTTTATGGAGACGATTTCTCGCTCAGAGAAATGGCGCACAAAATCTGCAACGGTTGCATCGAGCGGGTTTTCAAGAATTTGCTTCAACGTGCCGACTTGTTTTAGGGTGGTCTCACCGAACACTGCTATCCGGTCACCCAAGAAGCCAGCTTCGTGGAGATGGTGCGTGACGAATACGGTGGTCACCTGATTCTCGCGCAGGATGGTGCGCAGATGTTTATAGAGTTCGGCCCGCGTGGGCGGGTCGAGGGAGGCGAACGGCTCATCCAGTAACAATAATCGCGGTTCTAAAACGAAGGCGCGGGCTAAGCTAACGCGCTGGGCTTCGCCGCCGGAAAGGGATTGCGCCTGCCGCTGAGCCAGATGGGCAACCCCAAAGCGCTCTAACCAATCAAAAGCCCGCTGAACTGCCTGAGCACGGGGAATCTTACGAAATTGCAACCCCAGGAGCAGATTATCGAGCACAGAACGATCAAATAAGAGCGGCTCTTGTAACACTAAGGCAATTTGGCGGCGATAGTCGAGCGGCTTCCATTGCTGCAAGGGGCGGTCGGCAAAGGTTATCTTGCCAGATAAGGGAGTTAATAAGCCGGCTAGGGTGAGCAAAAAGGTCGATTTTCCAGCTCCATTTGGTCCAACTACCGCTAAAACTTCTCCTTCGTATATGGAGAGAGTGGGGATAGAAAGCACGGTTTGATTGGCGCGGCGCAAGGTGAGGTTGTGTATTTCGATCAATGCTCTCATCGACGCACTCCTTTTTGTTGTAAATGGGTAAGCGCCCAGTTGATCAAAAAGGTGATGACCAATAGCAAGATGGCTAGACCGCTCGCCATCCCAAAGTTACCTTTGCTGGTTTCGAGCACGATGGCGGTGGTCAGCACGCGGGTCTGATAACGAATGTTGCCCCCCACCATCATACTGGCTCCGATCTCAGAAATCACCGCACCGAAGCCAGCCATCAGTGCGGCAAGAAGAGGAAGACGGGCTTCTCGCCAGAGTTCTCGCACCAATTGTCCCCGTGAGGCGCCCAAACCGAGTAATTGTAAACGCAATCGGGGGTCCAGAGCTTGGAGCGCAGCGGTGGTTAGGCCAGTGACCACCGGAGCGGCAATGATGACTTGGGCAATCACAATCGCGGTGGGTGTGTAAATGAGATTGAGATCACCGAGAGGCCCCGACCGCCATAACATCATTGCCACGAATAAACCGACTACGACCGGCGGCAATCCCATTCCGGTGTTCACCAGGCTAAGCAGGAGTTGCCGCCCCACGAAATTACCTAATGCAAGGAGTGTGCCCAGCGGCAGACCAATGAGTAGGCTGATCACAGTCGCCGCACCACTGATTTGTAAGGAAAGAATCGTTACTTGGAGAACCTCGTTCAGATCGCTACCCATAGCTATCTATTCTAATCCTAAATCGGCGTCGCTCTTATCAGCATCCGGGAAAAAGAGCGGTTGTCCGTATTCCTGCACACCGAATTCGCCGATCAATCTTTGAGTTTCGGGTGCGGTGAGAAAGCGCACAAATGCAATCGCGGCTTCGTAATTGACTTTGGGAAACTTCTCGTTATTTACGGTGATGACATGATAGACATTCAAGAGCGCTGGGTCTCCCTCGACCATAATTTCAAGATTGATGTTCTCTTTATAGGCGAGGAATGTGGCTCGGTCGGTCAGAATGTAGCCTCCCTTTTCCGAGGCAATGGTCAGAGAGGCACCCATCCCTTGCCCCGTTTCAATGTACCAGGATTGTCCTTGCGGATTTTGACCGATTTGTTTCCACAAGCTCAACTCTATCTTATGGGTTCCAGAATCGTCGCCGCGCGAGATAAAGATCGCTTGGGATGTAGCGATGGCTTGCAACGCTGTGGTGATCGATTCACCCTTTACAGCGGCAGGGTCTTGTTCTGGTCCAACCAGAATGAAATCGTTGTGCATTACCAAAGCGCGATCCTTGCCATAAGCTTTTGCCATGAATTCTTTCTCTGAGGTAGGTGCATGGACCAATAAGACATCCGCGTTCCCTTCGGCACCCATTTGAATCGCTTGACCGGTACCGACGGCAATGGTTTTGACAGTATAACCGCTTTGATCTTCAAAAAGCGGAATAAGGACATCAAGTAATCCCGAATCTTGAGTAGAGGTTGTTGTTGCCAAGATGAGCTGCTGATTTATGCTGCTCTGGGACGTATTTGGCACGGAAGGAGTTGAACTTGGAAGTTCAACCTCAGGTTGAGTGGGGGAAGGTGATGCTGTCGCTGAAGGGTTACAGGCGCTCAAGCTCAGAACGATCAGCGCGATTAGGTATTTGCATAAGAAAAATATCCGCACTACGGTATGACGATTGGTGTTATGCATCATGGACTTTCCTTTCTATGTCGATAGAGTGATCCATTCGCCTGTATGACTGGCGTCGTAACCGGGAAGCTGAGAGATCTTCTGGTGAAACTTTTGATCGGCGAGGGTTTCTGTGAGCTGCGTAATGCTCTGCAGTAGTGGCTGTTCTACAATCAGATCAAATCTCTCCTCGAATAAAGGGATGAAATCGAGTTGAAAGCGGTGTGCCGCAGATTGCAAGCCAAGAGTCACATCGGCATTATTGATGGCAACCCAGTGAGCGGCTTCTTCATGCGTGTTGACTTCCCGGTCGAATCCTTGAATAAAGTGAGGGTCAATACCAACACGATGGAGTGCCTTTTCTAACCACAATCTTGTCCCGGAGCCGCGGTTGCGATTGATCAAACGAATATCGGGGCGGACGAGATCGTCCAAGGAGTGAATTCCTTTCGGGTTGCCGCGTGCAACGATCAACCCTTGGGTACGATAGCTAAGCGTGATCACGGTGAGAGAACGGTCTGGGAAGAGATGTTGTAAAGTTGGTAGGTTGTATTCACCACTTGCATCATCGCGTATATGGCTGCCACAAATCTGGCAAAAACCCTGCCGTAAGTTGATCAGCCCGTTTAGCGAGCCCACCGGCAGGGTAAGAAAATGGTAAGCCTCAGACAAGTGAGTCGTTAGCAGTTGCCAGGCAAAATCATCACTGCCGGAAAAGATCAAAAGCGATTTGGAGGTCTTCGGTAGCACCATTTGCTCGATCAGGAACGCGCCGGCCGCAGCGCGGTAATATCGCTCGGTTTGGCGGCCGCGTTTGCGAGTCTCGGCAAATTGCACTAATCCGACTTCCTCCAGGCGCTTCAGGTGATGACGTATCCAAGCTGGGGAATGATTGAGCTGTTGGGCTAATTGGCTTAGGGTGGCTGGGCCGGCCATCAACCGCTGCAAAATTGCCAGACGGTGTGGGTTTGCTAGGGCTTCAATTTGAGGATAGGAGTGCAGAATTTGAGCTGTGTTCATGACGATTAAGGAAAAACTTAATCGTTATTTTATCGACATTATTCAATTTGTCAATAGCCAATTCTTGGCTGATCGGATTGGGTGCTGCGTCAATCGGGCTGGCGATTGCCCAACGGTCGCTTTTGTTTGCATGGCTGTTGGATGAAACGGAGTCTTCGGGCTGTCTAACCCATGGCGCGCTAAGTCTGTGGTCGATCGCTTGAGGTTTTTCGTAGATTAAATATCGAAAATGCATTAAGATTGACAACAGATTCATGCAAGATCATTCGGTAACCTGCATTTGAGGTGAGTCATGAAGCTATTTGTGGGCTGTGACTTAGGCGGCACGAACCTGAGAGCTGCGCTTGTGGATGTCGACAATGGCAGGGTGATTTATCAAAAGGCAACGGCGACCTTAGCCCGCCAAGGCCCGCAAGCTGTGATGCAACGCATGGCAGCGCTGATAAAAGAAGTCATCCAGGAGAGCGATTCTTCAGCGGGTCAAGTATTTGGCGTTGGGATCGGCGCACCAGGGTTGTTGGATTTAGAGAAAGGCGAGACGCTCTTTTTGACCAATTTTGCCGGCAATTGGCCGCATGTCCCCTTGCGAGATACCATTCAGCGCTTGACGTCCATCCCAACTGCCATCCTGAATGACGTACGCGCCATTACCTTTGGCGAGTGGCGTTTTGGGGCGGGACAGGGGGTAGAAACGATGGTCGTCTTGGCTTTAGGCACGGGCGTTGGGGGCGGTTTGGTGGTCAATGGGCAATTGCACCTCGGCTTGAGTGGCAGTGCCGGGGAGTTAGGGCATATTGTTTTAGACCCCAATGGGCCGCGCTGCGGGTGTGGGAATCAGGGCTGTTTGGAAGTGTATGCTTCTGGACCGGCAATTGCTGCGATGGGGATGAAAATGGTGGCGCAAGGCTTTGCGACCCGCATTGCAGAGCTTTGTGAGGGAGATTACAACCGTATCACCGCAGCGCTGATTGCCCAAGCTGCCCAAGAAGGGGACGCGGTTGCAAGAGAGATCTTTGAACGCGCCGGGCAGGCGCTTGGTCGGGCGGCTGCCACCCTGTGTGTTACGCTTAGTCCGCAGCGGATTGTGCTGACCGGCGGTGTGGCGCGGGCAGGCGTTTTATTGCTCGAGCCTATGCAACAGGCCATGCGTCAATTGGCACGGGTTATACCGGTTGAACAGGTGCAGATCGAGCTAGGCAAGTTGGGCGACCAAGCCGGGGTGATTGGCGCGGCTTGCTTTGCGGCGCAGAAGATTTCGGGGGGAGCGAGGTAAATGGAGCGTAAGCGATGCAAGATGACACGGACGGGGATGAAGCGGAGAGACAGGGTAATAGGAAAGTTGATTTTTGTCGATCGATTTCGCTTTCTCGAGCATTCACGCTAAACATCTAGGGGGAGTCTTCCTTTTACCCTCACCATCCTGCGATTCATTGATCTCAGAATGTAAGAACTCCGTAAGAAATGTCTAAATCGGATCAGAGAAGAGAAAAATAGGAGTAGAATCCTCACGGTATATATCGATTAATCGAGTGCAAATTTGTCTCAGGCGATTTTCAATGGGCAACGCACTCGGGATTGCAGACAACATAGGGAAATCAACATGAAGAAACGATGGGTTTACGTTTTGCTCCTTTTGGTAATTTTGGTTGGCGGGGGGCTAGGCTTCCGCCAATGGCAAATGAATCGTCAAGCAGCCCAAAACAGTGCTTTTCAGACGGAACCTGTGGCGCGTGGGGAGTTGATTGCTACCGTCGGCGGCACTGGTACAGTTCGCGCTAATCAGACGGCCATTCTCGCCTGGCAAACCAGCGGAACGGTCGAAGCCGTGATGGTTCAAGTGGGTGACCCAGTAAGCGAGGGTCAGGAGTTGGCGACGCTCAGGCGTGACTCCTTGCCCCAAACGGTCATCCTCGCTCAAGCAGAGCTAACGGAAGCAAAGAAGGCTTTGGATGACCTCTATACCAACGCCGAGACAGCCAAGACAAATGCCATGCAAGCTATTGCCCGCTATGCCGATGCCGTGCGGGATGCACAGTATCGCTTGGATAATTTTACCGTACCGAGCAATCAGGCCGGGATGGATGCTATTGAAGCGCTGGATAAAATGAAAGCCAACCTGGATGCAGCGCGACAAGCCTTTGAAGCGGTCAAAAACCGCCCACTGGAGGATGCCCTGCGCAAGGAACTGAAAGAGAAACTGGACACGGCTCAGAGTGACTACAACGCAGCCGTGCGGCGAGTGGAACTGGAATACAACCTTCAGGTGGCGATCTCGAACTTAGAAAAAGCCCGTCAAGATTACGAAAAGTGGAAAGATGGCCCATCTCAAGAGGATATTGCCGCCATTGAGGCGCGCATTGCCGCCGCCCAAGCGACTTTGAATCTGGCGCATCTCACCGCCCCGTTTAGCGGGACGATCACCGAGGTGAAAGTCAAGCCTGGGGATCAGGTGGCGCCGGGCACGGTTGCCATCCGCATTGATGACCTCTCCAGATTACTGGTGGATGTGCGCATTTCCGAAGTGGATGTTAATCGCATTCAAGTTGGGCAAGATGCTAACCTGCTCTTCGACGCTATTCTGAATAAGACCTATCGCGGCAAGGTGATAGAAGTCTCTCCGGTTGGCACTGTTACACAGGGCGTGGTTGATTTTATTGTGACCATCGAGTTAACCGATGCCGACCAAGATGTCAAACCTGCCATGACGGCTGCCGTGAATATCGTCGTCAACCAGCTTAGCGATGTGCTGCTCGTGCCCAATCGGGCGGTGCGTTTGAGCGGAGGCAAACGCATTGTCTATGTTTTGCGCAACGGCCAGCCCGAAACTGTCCCCATTACCCTTGGCGCATCTTCGGAAACCCATAGTGAAGTGCTTGAGGGAGACCTGCAGGTTGGCGATCTGGTGATTCTGAATCCGCCCACTGTGTTTGAACAGAACGGGCCTCCTCCTTGGGTCAATCGTAACCGCTAGGAATCGAGAACGCCTATGAGCGAAAACGACATTGTGATCGATGCCCGCAATTTAACCAAAGTCTATAAAATGGGCGATGTGGAGGTGCACGCGCTACGTGGCCTCTCGATGCAGGTGAAACGGGGCGAGGTAGTGGCGATTATGGGCCCTTCGGGGTCGGGTAAGTCAACCCTGATGAATATTATTGGCTGTCTTGATCGCCCAACCTCGGGTGAGTATATTTTGGACGGCAAACGGGTTTCTGATCTCAAGGATGATGAGTTGGCGCGCATCCGCAATCAGAAAGTTGGCTTTGTCTTCCAGAGCTTTAATTTATTGCCGCGCGCAACCGCTATAGCCAATGTTGAATTGCCTCTGCGTTATGCGGGCTCCAATGGCAATCGCCGTGAACGAGCTAAGCAAGCTCTGATTGCGGTTGGTCTGGAAGAGCGCCTCTACCATCGTCCAAATGAGCTTTCTGGCGGACAGCAGCAGCGGGTGGCAATCGCCAGGGCGTTGGTGAACAACCCGGCGATTGTTCTCGCCGATGAACCCACCGGCAATCTCGATACGAAGTCGGGGGAGGAGATTATGCGCTTGTTGCTGAACCTCAATCAGGAACGCGGCGTCACGTTGATCATTGTGACCCATGATCCTGATGTGGCTGCTCACGCTCAACGCATCGTTCATATTCGCGATGGCAAAGTGGAGGAGGAAAAATGAACCTAGCGGCCTCCTTTTATGAAGCCCTTGAAAGTTTGGCAAGCAATAAATTACGCTCAGGGCTGACCATCTTAGGCATTGTAATCGGTGTTGCAGCAGTTATTGCGATGATCTCCATCGGGCGCGGAGCGGAGAATTCGATCACCGGCTCGATTCAAGGCATTGGTACCAACTTATTGTTTGTCTTTCGGGGTGGCAACGAGGACGTTCGCAATCCCAAGCCGCTGACTTTGGGGGATGCCAATGCCATTAATGACCCATTCCAAGCGCCTTCGGTGGCGAATGTTGCGCCAATGTTGATGGGCAATGGAAAAGTCAGCTACGGCGGTGAAAGCGTTGTTACTTCAATTGAGGGAGTCACACCGTCTTTTGCTGAAGTGCGCAATTACCGCGTGACGGAGGGCGAATTTATCGCCGAAGAGCATATTTTGGGGCGGGCTTCGGTAGTCTTGCTCGGCCCGGATGTGGCGGAAAAGCTTTTTGGGCGCAAAGAAGGCTTGGTGGGCGAGACGGTTCGCATTGAGGGACAGCCGTTTCGGGTTATCGGGGTTTTGGAATCCAAAGGCGGATCATCGTTTTCTAACCAAGATGATCGTGTGATGGTGCCGTTTACCACGGCGCAGGCGCGACTGATTCGGCGCAGCACACCCGACCAGGTCGATTTACTGATGGTGCAAGCGGTGAGCGCGCAAGCTGTACCGCAGGCTGCCGAAGAAATTGCCCAAATTTTGCGCTATCGCCATAAGACCGAAATTGGCGCCGATGATTTTACTATCTTGACCCAGCAAGATTTCTTGGATACGGCGCGCACCATCACCAATATCCTGACCATCTTCTTGGGGGGGATTGCCGCCATTTCTCTATTGGTGGGCGGGATTGGGATTATGAACATTATGTTGGTCTCGGTCACCGAGCGCACGCGCGAGATCGGCCTGCGAAAGGCGTTGGGGGCACGGCGAATCGATATTTTAGTGCAGTTTCTGACTGAGTCGATTGTGCTGAGTCTGTTTGGGGGGTTGGTGGGCATCGGTTTGGGGTGGCTGATTTCTTATGTGGTCGGGCAAATTGCAGCCGCCAACAATGCCGATATCAACCCAGCCATAGGTTTGGATACCATCCTATTGGCGACCCTCTTTTCGACTGCCGTCGGGTTGTTCTTTGGGTTGTACCCAGCCAACCGGGCAGCCAGCTTGGAACCGGTAGAAGCCCTACGGTATGAATAGCTGTCAGCGGTGGGCTTTCAGCGATCCGTTCATGGCGGTCGATTTTCAGTGTTCAGCCACCAGTTTGACCGCTTGGGCAACGCGGGCACAGGCTTCTTCGAGGAGCGAGCGTGGACAGGCGAAGTTCCAACGGATAAAGCCTTCGCCCTCTTTGCCGAAAGCTTTCCCGTCATTAAAGGCTACTTTTGCCTCTTTCAAGAAAAAGGTATAAGGATCACTGGGCAAACCTAAGGGGCGACAATCTAGCCAGGCTAAATAGGTGCCTTGCGGACAAGTATGCGGCACATAGGGGAGATTCTCACTCAGCCATTGCACCAAATAATCTCGATTGTCTTGCAGATAGCGCAACACTTGCCGAAGCCATTCCTCGCCTTCGCGATAAGCCGCTAAGGCAGCTACCCAACCCAAGGCGTTGATCCAACTGGTTAACCCTTGGCTGGCTTCGTCCAAGCGTTTCCGCCACTCACGATTGGGAACAATGGCGAAGGAAAACTGCAAGCCCGGAATGTTAAAGGTTTTGCTCGGTGCCATCAGGGTGATCGTGTTTTGGGCAATTTCAGGGTCTAAAGAGGCAATTGGGGTGTGATGGTTGGGTTCAAAGATCAAGTCGCCGTGGATTTCGTCGGAGCAGATCGCCAGTCCGTGGCGCAAGCAAATCTCCGCCAGGCGTTCCAACTCTGTGCGGGTAAAGACCCGCCCAACGGGGTTGTGCGGATTGCAGAGCAGAAACAGGCGTGTGTCTTCCAAAATGGCTTGCTCGAATTGGTCGAAATCGATTTCACAATAGAGGACATTTGCTTCGTTTACATATGAGACCAGTGGATTATCGATGCGCCTCATACCGGCATTGGCTGCTGCGCCTAAAATCGGCGGGTAAATCGGCGGTTGAACGATCAGACTATGGCCGGCTCCGCCCAAGGCGTGTGCCACTAAATTAAAGCCCACCACGACCCCTGGAACAAAGTAGATGTCTTCGGGTTGGATTTGCCAATGGTAGAGGCGCGCCATCCGCTCCACCAAAACTTCACGCAACTCCCTGCGTTGGTTGGGTTCAGTATGTAAGCCGCTGGGGTAGCCGAAGATGCCGTGCTCGACGGCTTGGTGCAGGGCGTCTATCACGGCTGGCGGTGAACGAAAATCCATATCGGCAACCCACATGGGCAGCACCTCTTCGGGATAAGAGTCCCATTTCAAGCTATTGGTGCCGCGGCGCGAGATGATCTGGTCGAAGTTGTGACTCAAAAGGTCCTCCAAAGCTACGTGGATTTCGGTTGTGTTTCTTGCAACACCCATTGCAAATAGGTATTACTCCCTGCCACAACGGGCAAGGCGAGGATTTCCGGAACTTGGTAGGGGTGATGCTGTTGGACAAAGGGGAGAAAGTGGTCTTCAAAACCCTCTTTACGCGTTTTGACCATCAGCAGGGTTTCCGAGTCGGATTGGAGTTCGCCTTCCCACCAGTAAAGCGAATGCAGGTTGCTGACGATATTCACACAAGCGGCTAAGCGTTCTTGAAGCAGTTGGCGCGCCAATTGCTCGGCGACCTCTTTGGAAGGGGCGGTGATGAAAACCAGCAGAATGTCTGGGGATTCGACAGGCATGGGCTGTTTCTCCAAGATTAGCGGAATGGAGATAGCGAGATTATAATCCCTTTTTTCGGGAAGGCGCATGGGAGAACCGCTGTCCATCGGAGGGCTTTCTTAATCGTGAATCGGCAGACATCCTCGTCTGCCGATTCACCTTCGGTGAGGCTAGTCTGCGTATTTATACCCCGGCTGTTTCGGCCATGGCTTCCCAAAACTGCAGTTCGTATTCGAGCAACAAGCGAGCAGTCTCTTGCATTTGAGCTGGCGATTCACCACGCTCAAGGGCAGCCTGAAGGTAGGGGCTGACACGTTCATCGGCTTCCCGGTAATTCTCGTAGATCTTGAAAAACTCAGCTTGGGGGGTGGTGAGGCCGTATTCGGAGCGCAAAGCACGGTAGACGCGCAGGCTGTTTTGAATCCACACTTCTGAGTCGAAGCGAAAGGCTAAAATCAGGTCGGCATCGCAACCGTACAGGCAGACCGAAGAGATGAAATAACTAAACATCATCGCCTTAGCCAATTTTGGGGTTTGAGGGAGCTGTTCGCGGGATAAGCCGACGGCTTCTGCAAAAGCGGGGATGCGTTCACGCACGACAAACTCCGCTTGCAGGAAATCGTTGAGGATGGTTCGGCTGGGTAGATGACCGAAGCGGGAAACCAAGAGGGCAAGATTGCGAATGCCGCTGGTGACAATATGATGTTGTTGGGCGGCCAGGGTTTGTAGGGCAGGGAGAGGCACTTGTTTGGCAGCCAAGGCGTCTAAAAAACGATGGGTGATGATCTGGTGCATGAGCGGTTCGAGCTGATGGCGTGTTTGCTGAATCAGCTCGAGCGCCGCTGGGGGTTTAGAAGGGTTCATTGCCATGAGGTCACCTCCAGAATGAAATTGAGAAAATAAAACACCCTCTGCCGGAGAGGGTGTGAGTCAACCATGCTTATAGCTGCAACGTCCCTACGCCGGCATTATCCGGATCAGGTTCTGCGGGTCGAGGACAAGGGTCCTCCTCTCAGCCTGGCTTCACCAAGCTCCCCGTTCGATTGTGATGGAGTAACGATACCCGCTAAAACTGATTTTGTCAAGAGATGATGTTCGGTAGTTAAGGGGAGGGAACTTTGCGTCTTCTTCACGCATTCCCGCTTCTCGGAACATTTATGAAAATCCAGTTCGAGGAGATAAAAAAGCCCATCGCAAAAATCTGTCAGTCAAATGGCAGTGGGGTTTGCTAAAAAGGGAGAAAGTTCCCTTTTTGAGGAGGTGGAAAATGGACGTTGCGAAGAGTTGGAGACAATGGTTTATCTGGGCGCTGATGGTTGCCCTGGTTGGCCTCTTGCTGCTGGTTTTGCTGTTGGGCAGTGGCGCGCCCGGTACTGCCTGGGGGGTGCCCTCCGTCCATGTCTCAGCGGCGGGCTCTGTAGTGTGGACGGTTGAATGCGTGGACTGCCCCAAGTTGTTCTCCGAGATGTCCGATCGCAGCTTGCGCCTGGATGCCGCTGGTCACCCTCACATTGCTTATGGCGAAGACCACCTCTACTATGCTTGGTATGATGGAACGACCTGGTACTATGAGACAGCGGATAGCTCCACACTTGTTGGCTGCTTTGCTTCCCTGACCCTAGATACTGCTGGTTATCCACACATCAGTTACTCTGACGTTCTCAATGACGACCTGAAGTATGCGTATCGGGACACTTCCGGCTGGCACATCCAGACGGTGGATGACACCGCAGGCGGCAGGGACACCTCCCTTGCCCTAGATGGGAGCGGCTACCCGCACATCAGTTATTACGACCCGATGAACGGCGACCTGAAGTATGCTTATCGGGACGCTTTGGGCTGGCACATCCAGACGGTGGACAGCGCCGCAAATGTAGGCAAGGATACCTCCCTTGCCCTAGATGGCAGCGGCTACCCACACATCAGTTACTATGATGACACGAACGGCGATCTGAAGTACGCCTATCGGGACGCTTCGGGCTGGCACATCCAGACGGTGGACAGCGCCGGTGTGGTTGGCAAGCACACCTCTCTGGCTCTGGACGGGCGCGGCTATCCGCATATCAGCTATTATGACGAAACCAACAAGTACCTCAAATATGCTCACTTTGACAGTTCTGGCTGGCACGCTCAGACGGTGGAAGATACTGGTTTTTCCGGTGAGTACACCTCCCTAGCCCTAGATGGGAGCGAATACCCGCATATCAGTTACTATGACTACCCAAACAGCGCCCTGAAGTACGCCTATTGGGACGCTTCTGGCTGGCATATCCAGATGGTGGACAGCGCCGGTGTGGTTGGCTGGCACACCTCTCTGGCTCTGGACGGGAGCGGCTATCCGCATATCAGTTACTATGACTACACTAACCGAGACCTAAAGTACGCTTATCGGGATGCTTCTGGCTGGCACATGCAGATGGTGGATAGTGCTGCGGGTGTTGGCCTTTCTATCTCCCTGGTTCTGGATAAGCACAGCTACCCGCATCTCAGTTACTATGACTTTATCAACGGCGACCTGAAGTACGCTTTTCGGGATGCTGTGGGCTGGCACATCGAGACGGTGGACAGCGAAGGATACGTAGGCCTACACAACTCCCTGGCCCTGGATAGCGCTGAGCACCCACACATCAGTTACTATAACTACATTATCTACGACCTAAAGTATGCGTATCGGGACACTTCCGGCTGGCACATCCAGACGGTAGACAGCGAAGGATACGTAGGCCTACACAACTCCCTGGCCCTGGATAGCGCTGAGCACCCGCACATCAGTTACTATGATGACACGAACGGCGATCTGAAGTACGCCTATCGGGACGCTTCGGGCTGGCACATCCAGACGGTGGACAGCGCCGGAGATGTAGGCCTGTACACCTCCCTCGCCCTAGATGGAAACGGATACCCGCACATCAGTTACTATGACTACACTAACGACGACCTAAAGTATGCGTATCAGGACACTTCCGGCTGGCACATCCAGAAGGTAGACAGCGATGGAGAGGTGGGCCGTGGCAGCTCTTTAGCTCTAGATGGGAGCGACTACCCGCACATCAGTTATTACGACTGGATGAACGGCAGCCTGAAGTACGCTTATCTGGACGCTCAGGGCTGGCATATCCAGACAGTGGACAGCGACGCAGATGTAGGCATGGAAACCTCCCTAGCCCTAGATGGGAGCGGCTACCCGCATATCAGTTACTATGACTACACAATCGGCGGCCTGAAGTACGCCTATCTGGACGCTTCTGGCTGGCACATCCAGATCGTGGACAACACCCTTGATAGATGTGAGCATTTTTCCTCCTCTCTAGCTCTGGATGAGCGCAGCTATGTTCACATTGGCTACCATGACTGCCTCAACAGCGACCTGAAATATGTCGTACAGAAAAACAGTTTGTTTCTCCCCTTGGTACTGCGCAGTCCATAGACAAACAGCGAGGTGACAGTCACCGCAAAGGTGGCTGTCACCGAATCCTATTTGCGTAAGCGTCAGTTTGATAAAGAGCCGCTTCCCTTTCTGGGCAAGGGCGAGATTCGCAAAGGACTGGTCAGTCAAATGGCAGTGGCATTGGATAAAAATTTTATAAATCGCTTCTTCTGGCTTGCTACGTTGATTGTTTGAGTTTGATCGCGTTCTCATGCCGCCTTAAGAAATTGGGTGCCATTTTCTTTGATTAGGAGAGAAAAATGAAGACGATACTTGATCCCAAATCTGCCAAGACCATGGTAGTTTTGTTCTTATTAATTTGCACAGCCTTTACGCTGCAATCTGCTCTGGCAACGGGTCTGACGGTTCCTGCCCCTGTCCTATCCTCGTCTCCCAGCTCGGCTGCGCAGGAGTTTAGCCATGTGGGTACTTTATGGCTGGAAAGACAGCGGTCTATTTCGTCAGCCGTCATCGACACACAGAATGGGTTCGCTTACTTTGGCACCGATACCCAGCCCGGAAAAATTCTCAAAGTGCGCTTGTCCGATTTGCGTGTGGTTGGGGTGTTAACCCTCGAGGCAGGGGAAGATAAACTCACCTCCGCCGTCTTAGATTCCGTTCGTGGCTATCTCTATTTTGGCACGGACACCGTGCCTGGCAAGGTGATCAAAATCCGCTTGTCTGACTTTACTCGAGTTGGAGCGATAACCTTGCAGAGCGGTGAAGACCGCCTTGGTGTGGGAGTTCTTGATGCGCAAAATGGTTTTGCCTATTTTGTAACCTATACCGATGCTACCAAAATCATCAAAATTGACTTGGCTAGTTTTACCTATTCTACATTGACTCTTGCGCATGGTGATGGATATGTTTGGTCTGGGGTGATTGACCCCCAGCAGGGCACTCTGTATCTGGGCACCGATACACAACCGGGAAAAGTCATCAAAGTGCAGTTATCTCCCTTCAGCAGAGTAGATGCCATTTCTCTAGAGGAAGGTGAGGATTGGCTTGAATCGGCGGCAATTGATCCCCAGGCAGGCTATGCTTATTTTGGTACCTATACCTCACCGGGAAAAGTGGTGCGGATCAAGCTCTCAAATTTCACTCGTCAGGACTCTGTAACGTTTCCAAACGATGTGGCGTACCCCAATGGTGCGGTGATCGATCCGGCTTTGGGTTATGTCTATTTTGTCACTGACGAGACGCCAGGACGGTTTGTCCGTATTCGACTTTTGGACTTTTCTTACGTTGCTTCTATCCCTCTTTATCCAGGTGAAGACCAGCTTAGAGCTGTGGTGATTGACCCTGTTGCTCATGTTGCCTACATAGGAACCCATACTAATCCTGCCGCAGTTGTTGCTGTGAATCTATCGCCGTTGGGCAGGATGCATGGAATGATCTTGGACTCTTTTGACAAATTGAGCACTGCTTCGATGGATCTTACACAGCAAAAGGCTTTTGTAGGCTCCGAGTCGGGTTGGGTGGCAGCCATTGACTTAAGTCGTTTTGATAGCTTTACGCCGCTCCGTATGTCACGCGAGGAGGATGTGTGTTCGGGTGTCCTCGATCAGGCTGCTGGATACGCCTATCTAGGAGTTTGCGGAGAGGAGGGGCGCATTGTTCGGATTCGGTTATCCGACCTAAGTTATGCAGGGGGAATCGACCTAGAAGGACCTGAAAGGGACCCACGCACCGCTTTGCTGGATGCAAGCCACGGGTTTGTGTACTTTGCTACCGACTCTCAACCATCCATCCTTATTCGGATACGGCTCTCTGACTTTAGGCGGGATAATACACTGTCCATTGAAAATGGATGGATCCGATCCGGGGTTCTTGATTGGGCTGGAGCTTATGCCTATTTTGGCGATGCATGGGGGCGGATTTATAAAATTAAGCTCTCGGACTTCACGTATGAAGATGAGATTCAAACGGAGTACAATTCAAACCTTCAAGCAGCCGTTGTGGATGCGAACTATGCTTATTTTGCAGGCGATACTTCTCCTGGAAAAATCGTCCGGATTCGCTTGACGGACTTCACGCATCAGGGCACCATTGCCCTGAGTCCTGGCGAGGAGAACTTGCGCTCTGCAGTAATCGATTCCAACTATGCCTATTTTGGGACAAATACCTTACCCGGCAAAGTGATTCGCATCCGCCTCTCCGATTTTACCTATCAAGATACGCTGACACTCCCCGAAGATGAGGGCAACTTGCTCTCGGCTGTAATCGACCACATGGCAACGTTTGCCTATTTTGGGACGGACACACGACCCGGAAAGCTGGTAAAAATCCGTTTGTCAGATTTTTCTCGCCAAG
Organism: Anaerolineae bacterium; assembly: GCA_003130835.1. Classification (GTDB taxonomy): domain Bacteria; phylum Chloroflexota; class Anaerolineae; order Anaerolineales; family UBA4823; genus NAK19. The sequence continues at coordinate 30,382 of QEXX01000118.1, forward strand.
ATGTCCTCAGTTTGGTCGATCGATCTGGAGTCCAGGTAACCCTACTCGATTCCGCCCAAACCCGTATCTTGCTTGCAGCCAACGATCCCTCTAGCGTGGTTCAAGTCAATCTAGCCAATTTTACGAAAGGCTCTTCCATGATGCTCAATTCTGCCGACGATTCTTGGGTGAGCATCCTGGACTCTCAGCGTCAGATTCTCTATTTGGGAGGTCGCAATGGGATTGCCCGCGTTGATGCCGAGCAATTCCAACGTCTTGGAGATGTTCACCTAGAGGAAGATGAGGCGGGGATAGGAACGGCTCTCGTTGATGTTCAACATGGATATGCGTATTTCACTACGTTTAATTCTCCCAATCAGCTCATCAAAGTAAATTTATCCACCTTTCAAAAAGAGGGAAAAGTTGTCCTCGACACGGCGTTCTTGGATATTATCTCCGGCGCAATTGACCCAGTTAATGGCTTTGCTTATTATGGCACAACTGGTGACCCAGCAAAGGTGATTAAAGTACGCCTGAGTGACCTCAGCCAAGTTGCAGCCCTCACTCTCCAGCCAGGCGAGCAAAGGTTAGGGGCAGCAGCGATTGATATTGAGAAGGGTTTTCTCTATTTTGGCAGTGGCTCGTTCCCGGGCAAGGTGATTAAAATCCGCCTATCGGACTTTACTCGCCAAAGCGCCATTACCCTGAACAGTGGGGAGGATAACCTTTCGACTGCCAGTATTGATCCAACGCATGGATTTCTATACTTTGGTACTCTAACTTCCCCAGGCAGGGTGGTCAAGGTGAATTTGTCAAGTTTCAGCCGTGCAGGTGCCATCATCTTGGACTCTGGGGAAAACTCGCTAGAATCCAGCGCCATTGACCTTAGCAACAACAAGTTGTATCTTGGTACCGACACCAATCCCGGCAAAGTTGTCGAGATTGATTTATCCACTTTTACGCGGTCAAAGGCGCTGACCCTTGACGCGGGTGAAAAATCCCTGCATTCTGCGGTGATTGACTCACAAAATGGCTATCTTTATTTTGGAACCTGGGGATATTCGCCTTCCCAGATTATCAAGGTGAGATTATCGGATTTGAGCCGCGTTGGCGCCTTGACACTGAATTCTGGAGAATTTAACCCTGAGTCAGCGGTTATTGATGTCGCTCACAGCTTTGCGTACTTTGCGTTAAGTAGAAATCCTGGCAAGATCATTAAGATCAACCTAACCGATTTTTCTAGGGCAGGGGAGCTAAGGTTAAAGGGTGCGGAATGGGGTTTTACCTCTGCTGTTCTTGATCCAACCCAAACCTTTGCTTACTTTGGAACTGATGCGGACCCAGGCGTGATTGTCAAAGTGCGTTTATCTGACTCCCAAAGGATGGATGCCCTGACATTGGACTACGGAGTTTCGCATCTCGCTTGCGCGGTTATTGACCCCAACGGTGGCTACGCTTACTTTGGAACGGATACGAATCCGGGTAAGGTGATTAAAGTGGATTTGAATACCTTCACCCATGTTGACACCTTAGTCTTACCGACAGGGGAGAATTCTCTTGTTTCTGCTACGATTGATCCAAGCGGACAGTATGCTTATTTTGGCACCCGGACGAGCCCAGGTAAGGTGATTAAGGTGCGTTTATCTGATTTCACGCACGCGGGCGTCATTTCCCTAGAGAGTGAGGAGAACGAGCTGTTTACGGCAGCGATGGCTCCGAACGGGGACTATGCTTATTTTGGAACCAACACAAACCCCGGCAAAATCGTGCGACTCAAGCTTGCTACCTTTAGCCGAGAAGATGTCATCAACTTAACCTCGGCTGAAAAACAATTGCGGACTTCCCTGGTTGATCCCACACAGGGCATGCTCTATTTTGGGGCCGTGGGTAATCCATCTTGTCTCATCCGCGTTCGGATCGATCCGCTCACGGTTCGATTCCCGCTATTTTTGCCGCTGATCCTGCGATAACGGGCAATTCCGGTCAAACATCCCGAAGGTTTCCGAATCGCCAATCGGAGCGTAGAGAAATCTTCGGGATGGTGCTTTAAAAGTTAGATTTTGCAGGAGAGCCAATCGGCTCTCCTGCACTCCCTTGATCCCGTCTGGGTATGAGCTTAGAGCCGATTCTTTAGGGGACTTCTAAACCGTGTGCCTCGAGCAAAGCCGTATCTTGCAACAAGTGTTCGGTTTTACCGTCGGCAATGATTCGCCCTTGGTCCATGATTATCATGCGCGGGAACAGTTCACGGACAAGATGCATGTCATGGGTCGAGATCAGCAGGGTCAAATCCAATTCTGCCAATAGATGGATAAGATTCCGCCTAGCGCGCGGATCTAAGCCGGCCGTCGGTTCATCCAAAACCAACACCTGCGGCTGCATGGAAAGCACGCTGGCAATGGCGATGCGCTTTTTCTCCCCCACGCTCAAGTGATGCGAAACCCGGTTGGCGTATGTTTCCATGTGAACAGCTTGCAAAGCCGCTTGAACCCGCCGATCGACCTCATCCAAGGGTAAACCCTGATACAGCGGGCCAAAAGCAACATCATCATAGACTGTCGGCGAGAACAGTTGGTCATCTGGGTTTTGAAAGACCAATCCGACCATGCCGCGCACTTTGAGCAGATTTTTCTTGTCGCTTAAGTCCAACCCACAAACGCGCACCTCTCCTTGTCCTTGCAAGATGCCGTTTAAGTGTAAGAGCAAAGTGGATTTGCCGGCGCCGTTGGGTCCTACCAAGGCAGCTTTTTCACCTGGAGAGATGGTGAGATTGACTTGCGAGAGGGCTACATGCCCATCAGGGTAGGCAAAGGAGAGGTTGCGAACTTCAATCGAGTGATGCACACTTTACCTCAGTAGGAGCAGAAGTTGACCAAAAACAAAGATCAGTAAAAGTACCATCATACCAAGCGTTAAGGATAACCATTGCACACGGCTGAGAGGTGGTAAGGGTTTTAGGCGCACCTCTCCATCATAGCCACGCGCCAACATTGCCAGATAGATGCGGTCAGAGCGCTCAAAAGCGCGTAAGAAGAGACTGCCGGCCATGCTGCCGGTCACCTGAGCCCGCCACGCCACACTGCGACCGGGGCGGTACTTGCTTTGGGGATGTTGGCTGCTGCGGGCTGAGCGCGCTCGCAACAAGCGCAAGGCTTCGTCGACCAAGACAAACAGGTATCGCCACATCAATCCGAACACGGCAACCAATAAGCGCGGTAATCTTAAGGCGCGCATGGCTTGCAGCAAATCGGGGAAGGAAGTTGTCACCGTCAACAGAATGGCCACCTGAACGGAGAGCCAAGATTTGATGGTAATGCTGATCAGGCGGACGAGACCCTCGCTTGTGATGTGGAAGGCAATGCCCCCTACGGAGAATTCAGCCAAGGATTTTCCGGGCACGGTGAAAGGCAAAGGCAGGGCAGCCAAGACAAACGGTAAGGCGAAAAACGCCCGCTTCAGGAAGTATCCAATGGGCAACTCGCTCAGCAGTTCAACGGAGAGCAGCAGGGCTAACAGGAGAATATAGACTGCCCAAGCTCCCATAGGGGTTAGCGAGGTGGTGAGCAGAAAAGCCACCGCCAAGACGAGCTTCACTCGTCCATCCATGGCGTGAACGGGACTCTGGCGGGGTTGATAAGTGTCAAGAAAATGAATGTGCATCGTTGATTCAATCCGCAAAGAAGAAACTCAGGCTCTCTAGAAAATTATATGTCAAGAGAGCCTGAGTTGGGGGGTGAAAAATTTTTGTGGCTATGCTGCTTGTCGTTTGCGGCGAGCGTAACCGATCGCCAAAGCCACCCCAAAGACGATCAGGGTGCCGACAATGCCGGCCAGAATGGTGGCTAGGGCTTCGTTGGAAACGCCCGGGAAGACATAATCGGGGATGATCTCGTACAGCGGGTTTTGAGCCGCGTCAATAAACCCATGTTCTTCAGCCACCCACTCTAAGCCATCCGGATAGGCAGAGGCAAGCGGCGAGAAAACAGCTAAGAGCAGAGCGATAGCTAAGCCCACACCCCAGACGAGTTTACCCTGAATTGCCGAACCTTCACCAGCGGTAAGCAAATCGCGCCGGGTCGCATACAGAAATGCCAGTGCTCCGAGTGTGATTAGCCCTTCGCCGATCCCGATCAGAGCATGAATACCTCCCATTGCCGGTACAGCAATATTTGCTGGAGAAGTGCCAGAGGCAGCCAATTCCAAGGCGCAAGCCAGGGCAGCCAATTCAATGGAAGCCCAAGCGGCAACAAAACCACCTACAAAAATACCCCACTGTTTTCCTCCGCTCAGGCGATAGATGGTTCGATAAACCATATAGGCGACGGCAACTCCGACAACGCCCATATTGAACAAATTGGCGCCCAATACGACCAGACCCCCGTCTTGGAAGATCAAGGCTTGGATGGCGACCACGCTGGTCATCACAATCACCGCCGCCCAGGGCCCAAGCAGGATAGTCGCCAGAGCAGCCCCCAGCAGATGGCCGGATGTGCCGCCGACAACGGTGAAGTTGAGCATTTGTCCGGCGAAGATGGCGGCTGCCAAGACACCCATAAAGGGCACTTGACGTTCGCCCAGTTCGCTTCCAACTCGCTTCAGAGAATAAGCGATCACGGCAATACTGACGATCCACAAGACCAGTGAAACCCCTGTCGACAAGAATCCATCGGGGATGTGCATAGGGATTGGAGAGAAGTGCATTTCGACCTCCTTATGATGTAACTAAATTGGATTGAGAACAATCAGGGCAGAGCCCACTAAAGGTGAGGTGTTCCACCTCTACCTGAAAACCATAGGTTTTCTTTAGATGCTCCAAAAACGGTTGTAAACCTTCATACTCGGCTGGATAGGTGCGTCCGCATTTTCGACAGACCAAATGCAGGTGACGGCTGTGCTGGCGGGTGGCATAGAGAAATTTTCCATCTTTGCCAATCAAGCGGGTGGCATAGCCTTGTTCAACCAATAAATCAAGCGTGCGATAGACGGTGGCTAAGTTGATGGTTTTGCTGCGCGGTTGAAGGCGTTGATGGATTTCCTCCGCTGAGAGGTGAGTATCACTATGGGCGAGGGTTTCGATAATCATCTCGCGCTGCGGAGTAATCCGAAAGCCTAATTGGCGGAGAGATTGAAGGGTAGTATGACAATGAGGCATCGCAAAATGCTGTTATTGCAAATATTTGCAACGATATTATAATACAAAGTTGAATTTTGGCGGGAGGAGCTTTTTAAATAACCATGTCTTCGAGTTTCTAGGAGTGGTGTTTATGGTGAGTCCGCTGATTCTGATCGCCCGGCAGAACCTAAATGATTGAAATTAGCTCGGGCGTGATGAAGTTTGCTTTCCGTGAAGGATCAGAGAAATCTTGTCCTACGGTTTACGGTTCACCTAGAATCATTCTGCACTCAGGTAGGGTTCAAGCGTTTTGAGCAACCGCTCCTTCGGTTGGTAACCGCTCAGACGTTCGACGACCTTTCCGCCAAGGAAGAGCATCAGGGTTGGAACACCCATCACGTTGTATTGCATTGCAAGCTCTGGGTTCTGGTCTACATCCACTTTGAGAATGCGCACCTGATCTGCCCAACGATCGGCAAGCTCTTTGAGGATGGGTTCCAGCATCTTGCAGGGACCGCACCACACTGCCGTAAAATCCACTAAGACGGGGGTGGTTGCCTTAAGGATGTGGCTTTCAAATTGATCTGCGGTAATGGTTTCTAAATCAGCCATTTTCTCCCTTAGGTTGAGCTGTAAACTTCGCGCTTGAGTTCTGCTACATAGGGTAGGGTGCGAAAGCGGTCGGCGTAATCCAATCCGTAGCCCACCACCCAAACATCGGGAATGGTGAAACCGAGATAATCCACTGTGACATTAATCCCGTTGCGTTGTTTGCGTACGAGGACACAGGTACGCAACGAAGCGGGCTTGCGATTGTTGATGAGGTGGGTTAGATAGTTTAAAGTATGCCCAGAGTCAACAATATCTTCAACGATGAGGACATGTTGCCCTTCCAGGGGCTCGCGCACGTCCATTAAGATTCGCACCGCCCCGGATACGGTCGTTTTTCCATAGCTGGAAAGAGCCATGAAATCCACCGCATGCGGGATGGTGAGATGGCGGGTGAGATCTGCCAGAAAGATAAAGGCGCCCTTCAAGATGCCAATAATATACAGACGTTCGACCGACGCATAATCTTGGTTGATCTGCTGGGCAAGCTCGGCAACCCGTTGTTCGATTTGTTCTTGGGTGACGAGAATGCGCTCGATTTCAGGGGGGGGTGGATACACCGTTATACTCCTAGATCAAAATGTCCTTATCTCAAGGCGATGCGGATTATAACAAAATTAAACGAAAAAACTCGTTGGAAATGTTTACTCCCTTTCTTTGTATAACGGGCGTAGCAAGCTGTGTGTTCAAGAAAGCCTCTTCTTAGCCATCAGCTTTCTCACGTTATAATACGAAGGGATAACCCTGTTCATTTTGGGAGGCTTTGGATGAAGAAATTAATCAACCATCCTGAAAATGTAGTGCGCGAGGAGCTAGAAGGCATCGCCTTAGCTCATGCAGACTTGATCAAAGTGCATTTTGACCCCAATTTTATCTACCGCGCCGATGCGCCGCGAGCGGGTAAAGTGGCAATCGTCTCGGGGGGAGGCTCAGGCCATGAACCGATGCATGGGGGTTTTGTGGGTTACGGCATGTTGGATGCTGCATGTCCCGGCGCAGTGTTCACGTCTCCCACTCCAGATCAGATGCTAGAAGCCGCAAAGACGGTTCACGGTGGCAATGGAGTCTTATTCATTGTCAAGAATTACACCGGCGATGTGATGAATTTCGAAATGGCAGCCGACCTGGCGATGGCAGAAGGGATTGAAGTGCAAAGCGTTGTGATCGATGATGACGTAGCCGTAGAGAACAGCCTCTATACGGCGGGACGCCGCGGGGTTGGGACGACTGTTCTGGCGGAGAAGATTTGCGGTGCGGCTGCAGAAGCCGGCTATTCCCTTTCCCAATTAGCGCATTTGTGCCGCAAAGTTAATGGCTGGGGACGCAGTATGGGGATGGCGTTGACCTCCTGCACTGTGCCGCATGTCGGTAAACCAACCTTTGACCTGCCCGAAGATCAGATGGAAATCGGCATTGGTATCCATGGCGAACCCGGACGATCGCGTCTGCCGCTCAAGACCGCTGATGAAATTGTTGAGATGTTAATGGGGCCTATCCTGAGCGATCTCCCGTTCAAAGCCGGCGATGAAGTCTTGCTTTTTGTCAATAGCATGGGGGGGACACCGCTGATCGAATTGTATATTGCCTACCGCCAAGCCCATCGTCTGGCTGTCCAACACGGTTTGAAGGTGGTGCGCAACCTGATTGGGCCCTATATTACCAGTTTGGAGATGGCAGGCTGCTCGATCACCTTGCTGAAAATGGATGACGAATTGACTCGCTTCTGGGATGCACCGGTGCGAACCCCTGCATTGCGCTGGGGATAGTTTGAACGCAGAACCTTCATGAACCGACTCTGGCTATTTTTGCTATTTCTTGTGCTGCTTAGTCTGAATTCAGGCATAAGTAGCCCTCCCTCTCAAGCTGATCGTCAATCGCTTGAGCCAAACAGTTCAGGGAAGGCTGCCCAGGCAGGTTTAACTGTGACTTTTCAGATCGATGTGAACGCAGAACCCAAGCCCATCAGTCTATGGATTTATGGAATCAATCGGCTGCCAGAAGAGCCGGGAATTTGGGCGGCAGCCCGCATGGGTGGCAATCGTTGGACAGGCTATAATTGGGAAAACAATGCTTCAAATGCTGGCAGCGATTGGTATCACTCCAATGATGACTTTTTGTGCTGGATTTTATCTTGTGAAGATGGGAGTCAACCGGCTGCTGCCCTAAAAACTTTTCTGGACGAATTTGGGCAAGTTGAGGGTCAATATGCCTTGCTCACCCTGCCAATGGCTGGATTTGTGGCTGCAGATAAGGATGGACCTGTTGCAGAAAACCAGACTGCTCCTTCGGTGCGCTGGGAAGAAATAAAATACCAGAAATCTTCAGCCTTTGACTATTCGCCAGACTTAACCGATCAGGTTGTGTATGTCGATGAGCTGGTTGCACACTTGGTGCAAACTTATGGGCAAGCTGCTTCGGCACAGGTCAGGCGGGGCTATTCGTTGGATAACGAGCCGGACTTGTGGAAGTATACTCACTCGCGTTTGCATCCCAGCCAAACAACGGTGGCAGAATTGATCGATAAGAGTGCAGCCCTGGCAAGTGCCGTCAAAAAGGTTGACCCACAGGCGGAAATCTTTGCTCCGGTGCACTATGGCTTTTGGGGGATGAAGACCTTACAAGATGCGCCGGATTGGTCGCCTTATTCCCAAACGTATGACTGGTTTGTGGATGTCTATCTCGATCAGATGCGCCGGCGCTCTGAGCAAACTGGTAAGCGTTTGCTGGATGTGTTTGATTTCCATTGGTATCCGGAGGCTCAAGGGTGCGGCCAACGGATTTTATGGTCTGGTGTGGGGGATGAATGCCTGCAACGAGCGCGTATGCAAGCGCCGCGCGCGCTCTGGGATGAAAGCTTCGAAGAAGACTCATGGATCGGCGAGTGGTTTGGAGATTATTTGCCTATTCTGCCTCGCTTACGAACCTCGATCCAGACGTATTATCCCGGTACCAAACTAGCGATGACCGAGTTTAGCTATGGGGCAGAAAACCACATCTCAGGGGGGATCGCCATTGCCGATGTGTTAGGTGTGTTGGGCAAGTATGGCGTTAGCTATGCCTATTTTTATCCCTTAGAACAGAATTTCGATTACGTCACAGCAGCCTATCGCATCTACCGCAACTATGATGGTCAGGGGTCTGCTTTTGGCAATTTCGGGGTTAGGGCGGAGACCAGCAATGTGGAGGTAGCCCCAATCTATGCTGCCATCCATGATCTAGATGTCAGCCGATTGCACCTGATCGTCATCAATCGCGACTTAACCCAAAGTGTGCAGGGAAACTTTGTGATCACCAGCCCGGTTGCATACACTCAGATAAAAGGGTGGAAGTTTGATCAAGCCGATTCACAGATTCGAGCGTTCTCCGTGCCAGGAAACATTCAGGACAACCAATTTGATTACACCATTCCGCCCCTAACCGTTGTGCATTTTGTCATAGAAAGCCAGGCTCAGGTGCCCATTTACAAGCTCTTTTTACCCTTAACCCAGTTCGATTATCCATGATCTTGAAGACATTCTCAGGCAGAGAATCTCAATCCCCAACCTGAGGACTTGTTGAACCTTTTTGCTTGATGGAGTGCAGATGATAAAAATCAAGGATCTCCTGCAATGGATTGAACAGTGCGCTGCCGTGATCGCCGCGAATCGGGATTATCTCGTCGAGTTGGATGCTGCCATCGGGGATGCCGATCATGGCGCCAACATGGATCGCGGCTTTCAGGCGGTGTTGCAAAAGTTAGCCCAAGACAAGCCGTCCGATTGTGGAGTGTTGCTCAAGACGGTTGCTATGACGCTCATCTCAACCGTTGGCGGTGCCGCCGGTCCGCTCTATGGCACCTTTTTCCTTCAAATGGCGACCAAGTTAACGGGCAAGGCAGAAATATCCGCTGAAGAATGGGCCGCCGCGCTAGAAGCGGCGGTTCAAGGCGTACAGCAACGCGGCAAGGCAGCCGTGGGCGAGAAGACTATGCTGGATGCCCTCGTACCGGCCGTGGTTGCCCTGCGGGAAGCCCTAGCCAATGATAAGCCATTTGCAGAAGCCCTTCAGGCATCGGCACAGGCGGCGGAACAGGGGATGAAAGCTACGATCCCCTTGGTGGCGCGCAAAGGACGGGCGAGCTATCTGGGCGAACGAAGCGCTGGGCATCAAGATCCAGGGGCGACCTCCGCGTACTTGCTGCTTCAGGCTGCCGCCGACCTGTGGTCTGGTCGGAGCGATTCGGGGCGAAAGGACGCAAACAAGCTTTGATTGGATTGGTGTTGGTTTCGCATAGCCGTTGGTTAGCTGAGGGGTTAATGCAGTTGATCCGTCAGGTTGCACCTGCCGAAGCGGCCATCGCCTATGCAGCCGGCGTCGGTGCGGACCATCAGGAAATTGGTACTGACGCGCTCGAAATCGCTCAAGCCATTCGGGCTGTATTTTCCGATTCGGGAGTGTTGGTGTTGATGGATTTGGGCAGTGCTGTCTTAAGCGCCGAACTTGCCCTCGATTTGCTCAGTGAAGATGAGCGTCAAAAGGTGCGCCTTTGCCCGGCGCCGCTGGTCGAAGGCGCGCTCGCTGCTGCTGCCCAACTGACTCTGAGCGAGGATTTGGATCAGATTTGCCAAGAAGCCCAACAGGCGTTGACTCCCAAGCAGAGTCATCTTGGTTTCTTGTCTCCAAGCGCTCTCCCATCTCAACCTTCGGTTCCCGAACCTACACAAGATGCGGGGCTTTCGATCATTGTGCGTCTAGAAAATCCGCACGGCCTTCATGCTCGCCCAGCCACTCAATTGATTCAGACGGCTGCTCGCTATGACGCCCAGGTTTGGGTTACCAACCTCGAGCGGCATACCCCGCCTGTTGAAGCGGTGAGCTTGAATGCTTTGCTTGCCCTTGGCGCCACTCAAGGACAGCGTTTGCAGATCACTGCCCGCGGAAAGCAAGCGGCGGAAGTTCTATCAGCCTTGCAAGCGTTGATCCCTAGGTGGGGTGAATCGGCTGTTCGGGAGGAAACGCCTTCGAGACCGCTTACGGATAGGGAGGCAGGCTCGCTCCGCCAAGCGGATGCGGGCGAGAACCTTCTCCAAGCCATCCCAATTGCGGAGGGGATCGCGGTTGCGCCGTTGGTGTTTTTCGGGGTTGCTCCAGAAGAAACCATCTCACCTACTGTTCTATCCCCCACCGAAGAATGGCAACGACTGCAAACCGCGCTTCAGAAGGCGGAGAGGGTGTTGCAAGCGCGCTATGAACGCCTGAAAGGGCAACTTGGGGAGGAGAAAGCGGCGATCTTCCAAGCCCAACAGCTCTTCTTGCGCGATCCGCACCTGCTCGATCGCGTTCGTCAGCTCCTGCTAGAAAGCAATTTGAGTGCCTTTCAGGGTTGGAAACAGGCTTGCGAAGAAATTGCAAACTCCCTTAAAGCGGCAGAGGATGCTTACTTGCGCCAGCGCGCTTTGGATATTTTGGATGTTTCCAGGTTGGTGCTCTCAAATCTGGGTTCAAACCAGGTCGAGCCGCCTCAACTTTCTGAAGCGGGCATCCTAGCGGCAGAAGAGTTGACCCCCAATCAGGTTGCCGAGCTTGACCCGCAAAAGGTGCGAGGTGTGATCTTAGTGGGCGGCGGAGCGACCTCTCACAGCGCAATTTTACTGCGCGGCTTGGGCATCCCTGCCGTTGGAGGCGTGAATGTCTTTGCCCTTGGCTTGAGCGATGGCGATTGGGTTGGAATCGATGGCGCTACGGGGTTGGTTTGGCTAAAACCTAATCCTGCAGTGAGGGCGAATTTGGAAGCCAAAGCCCAGAAATGGAAAACAGTGCGTCAGGAACTCTTACAACATGCCCAACAGCCGGCTCGAACGAAAGATGGCGTTCGGCTTGTGATGGCAGCCAATGTGGGCAGCCTGATCGAGGCTCGCCTTGCTGCCCAGAGCGGGGCAGAGGGCATTGGCGTGTTGCGCACAGAATTTTTATATCAAAATCGCTCTACCCCGCCATCGGAGTCGGAACAAATTCAAGTCTATTGCCAACTGGCAGAGGTGCTTAAGCCCCATACAGTGGTGGTGCGCACTTTAGATGTGGGTGGAGATAAATCTCCGGCTTATCTCTCGCTGCCCACTGAAGCCAACCCGTACCTGGGCTTACGCGGCCTGCGCGTGAGCCTGTGCTATCCAGAGCTGTTCTTAACCCAAATTCGAGCCATTCTGCGCGCTGCCGAACGCTATCCAATTCATCTCTTGCTGCCCATGATTGCCACGCTGGAGGAACTCGAGCAGGTGCAGCAATTATTGCTGCAGGCGCACGAAACTTTATCCAAAATGGATGTACCCCATCGTTACCCCATTCCCATCGGGATCATGATCGAAACGCCCGCTGCTGTGCTGCTTGCGCCGCAGTTTGCCGAGCAAGTGGAGTTTTTTAGCGTGGGCACGAACGATCTCACCCAATATACCTTTGCGGCAGAGCGCGGTAACCCTGCTTTGAGCGCCTATAACGACGCCCTGCACCCGGCAATTTTACGCCAAATCCAGGATGTCATTGAGACGGCGCATCAACAGGGAAAGCGCGTTACGGTGTGCGGGGAAGTAGCCGGTGAAGCGGAAGCCTTACCGGTCTTGGTGGGTTTGGAGGCGGACGAGTTGAGCATGAATCCCCATGTGCTGCCCAAGCAAAAAGCCATTTTAGAAAAAGTCGATCGCCGCGCAGCCCGTTTCTTAGCCCAGCAAGCGCTGGGCTGTAAGAATGCTGCGCAGGTGCGCCAATTGGCGCACCATTTTCTTGAGGAGATCGGGATGGAATCAGGATAAACTGTTGCGAATCTGGTGCACTTTATTCATAAAGGTGCGCACGCGTTCTCCATCCACTTCATTCCAAATGTACCCCTCGCGCTTGAAGGTAGTGCCAACAATTGCCCCATCGGCAATGCGTAATTGTTCCTCGATATTTTCAAGGCGCACACCAGTGTTGGCTAACACGGGGGTGTGGGGCACTGCTTCCTTGACCCGTTGCAGGACGGTAGCCGAAGCTTCTACACCGGCGGTCAAACCGGAGACCAACAATGCATCTGGCTGACAGTTGAACACCGTGGAGCGGGCAATATCGGCAATATCCCTGCTCCCAAGATAGGCCGCGGCTTCTGGGACAATATTAAAGAGCAATTTGATGTCTTTGCCTCCCAGCCGATGCAGGTGCCGGACTGTGGCTCCGGCATTGGTATTCCATAGACCAAAATCGGAGCCGTAGACACCGCTGAAAATCTCGCGAATAAACTTTGCCCCTGTCGCAACCGCCAGGTCGACCGAGGCTTCTGCATCCCAAAGCACATTGACTCCAAACGGGATGCGGATTTGGCTTCTCAGCTCCCCAATAATGCGCGCCATGGCGACCGCCGTGATGCGTTCGGTTTGGGTCAAATACGGTATGCTGGCTTCGTTTGAAAACATGACGCCATCCACGCCGCCGTCTTGTAAAGCTTTTAGATCGGCTGCGGCGCGTTCCATCACATAGTCCATCCCTTTTTGGGAATCATAAGCGGGATCGCCTGGCAGGGCAATCAGATGACACATAGCAATAATCGGTTTGTGCGTGCCAAACAGTTCCTTTAGCCAAGACATGGGGGCTCCTTATTATAGGAAATTAACTGATGTTTGATTATGATAGTATTTTATAGAATTAATGTGTAAATGTCAATATAATAAACAGAAAATGGTTAAAAATCGAGAGATTTTGTTGAAATTGGCTTGACATTCAAACAGAAATATTATATGATATAAACAATTCCAAACATTTTTGGTAAAACGAAAAGATGAGTGGTTACCTATCCGAAGAGCGCCATCAGATTATTCTTGAAACGCTCGAGGCGCGCGGCTCGGTCACGGTTAATGAGATGGTTGAGCGCTTTGGTGTATCCGAAATGACCATCCGGCGTGATCTGGATGCGCTGGAACGGAGAGGTCTGTTGCGGCGGGTGCACGGCGGGGCGGTCCTCGATCGCGGGCGCAGTTATGAACCACCTTTTGTTGCCCGCTCGGTTGAGAACCTGGCTGCCAAACAGCAGATTGCCAGAGCGGCTGTGGCGCTCATCGAAAACGGCGACAGTATCATTTTGGATGTGGGCACCACCACCTTAGAAATTGCCCGTCAGTTGGTGGATAAACAAAACCTAACGGTGATCACCCCCTGTTTACAAATTGCTACGCTGTTAGCTGAAAATCCCAACATTCGCTTAATTCTCACGGGCGGAATCGTGCGCCCCACAGAACTCTCGATGGTGGGGCATCTTGCGGAACGCGCTCTGCGCGATTTCTACGTCGACAAACTATTTTTAGGCGCAGCAGGGGTAGATTTAGAAGCCGGTTTGACCGAATACAATCTTGAAGACACTCTAGTCAAGCAGGTGATGATCAAAAATGCCAAACGGGTGATCTTGGTCGCCGATTCGAGCAAGTTTGGGCGGATCGCCTTTACCGCCATTGCACCTATCAATGTAATCAACACACTGATCACAGACCATTCTCTTGACCCAGATTGGGTCAAGAGGCTTGAGAAGTTGGATATTGAAGTGATCCTTTGTGGAGCAACCCCCAATGAGTAAGCAATTTCTTCTCGGCATCGACATCGGCACGACAGCCACAAAAATTCTCTTGATTGACCTAGAAGGCAAGTTACAAGGGGAGGTCTCTCTCCCGGCAACATTATTGAGCCCCCAACCCAATTATGCCGAAGAAGATGCCTTGGAGTGGTGGCAGAATGTCTGCCGGGGGGTGCCGCTTTGTCTTGAACAAGCCAAACTGAGCGCGGAAGCTGTTCTGGCAGTGGGGGTTTCTGGGATGGTGCCGACCATCATCCTGGTTGGAACCGATGGCTTGCCCTTGCGCAATTCCATCCAGCAGAACGATGCCCGCTCTCACGTCGAGATCGATTTCTTCAAGTCCCAAGTGAACGAGCAAGACGTCTTCCGTAAGACAGGTTCAGCCATCACCCAACAGAGTATTGGACCGAAGTTGCTCTGGTTGGCGAAGAATGAACCCGAACGGTTTGCCAAAACCTGGCAGGTGATGGGATCGTATGACTATATCAACTTTCGCCTAACCGGTCAGCCAACCCTCGAGCAAAATTGGGCGCTAGAAAGCGGTTTGTTCGATCTCTATCGCCGCGATTGGGATGACGAATTACTATCGCTTAGCCGTATCCGCCGCAACCAATTGCCGGCGGTTCACTCACCGAGTGAGGTGATTGGAAAGGTCAGCCCCGATGCAGCGCGCCAAACCGGCTTGTTAGAAGGCACACCCGTTGTTGCTGGCAGCGCCGACCACGTCGCTTCGGCTTTCTCCGTAGGATTGAAGGACAACGGCGATTTGTTGGTCAAACTAGGTGGAGCAGGAGATATTTTGTACTCGATCGATCGCCTTGAGATCGATGAGAGGCTCTTCTTGGATTACCATGTCATCCCCGGTCTGTACCTGATCAATGGTTGTATGGCTTCCAGCGGTTCCATCATTAAGTGGTTCCGCAATCAATTTGCACCCGAGCTGGATTATGCTGATCTGGATCGAGAGGCGGAGAGCATTCGCGCCGGTTCGGACGGTTTGATCTTGTTGCCCTACTTCATCGGAGAAAAAACACCCATTTTTGATCCTCTAGCGCGGGGCATGTTCTTCGGTTTGACTTTGCAACACACCCGTGCCCATCTTTACCATGCTATCTTGGAAGGCATTTCCTTTGGGTTCTTGCATCATATTGAGGTCATGTTAGAGCGTGGCTGGCAGATCCAGCGCGTTCGTGTTGCCAACGGTGGGGCAAAAAGCCAATTATGGCGTCAAGTGACCGCTGATGTCATCGGCTTTTCTCTGGAAGAAGTGGCTCATCATCCTGGCTCTTCGCTTGGGGCTGCTTTTGTCGCTGGTATGGGTGTTGGGGCATTTACCAATTGGGCAGAGATCGAAAAATATATTACGATCAGTCACGTGACTCAACCGAACTTGAAAAACCACGAACAATATCTGAAAATCTTTCGCTTGTATCGCCAGCTTTATGAGGAGAACAAAAGTCACTTCCGCACCTTAGCCAAGCTGGAAGGAATTTCTGAAGCATCATCGGTGGAATAGTAGAAATGAAATTGGTCATTTGGTTGCGCAGAAATCTTGGATTATTGATTACCCATCTGATCTTGAGCGGCGCTTCCTTAGTGATCTTGCTGCCGATCCTGTGGGTCATGCGTACCTCTTTTGCGAATCGCTTGATCGCCTATAAAATTCCACCAGTATGGTTCTTTACTCCAACCTTAGAGAACTACCGCATTATCTTTGAAAAATATCCCTTCCAAAAGTATTTTTATAACAGTATCTTGGTCTCTGCTGCGGCCAGTCTGGTCGCCTTAGCACTTGGCGCTTTGGCGGCTTATTCAATTGCCCGTTTCAAGACCGGCGATCCGATCCTGCGCCTGAGCATGTTAAGCACCCAAATGCTGCCGCCCATTACCTTAGTAATTCCGATCTTTTTATTGGCGCGCATTTTCCACCTATGGGACTCGCGGTTGGGGCTTGTATTGGCTTATTTATCCTTCAACCTGCCTTATACGGTTTGGATCTTAATCGGATTCTTCCAGGGCATACCGGTAGACCTTGAAGAAGCTGCCATGATCGATGGCTGTTCGCGCGTGCAAGCTTTTTGGCGGGTGACCATTCCCGTCTCTCTGCCCGGTTTATTGGCTGCGGGGGTGTTTAATTTCATTCTGAATTGGAATGAGTTTCTCTTCGCTCTCATCCTCACCGGGCGTGAGACACGCACCTTACCGGTCGCCATTGCCAGCTTATGGACGCAGCAAGGTGTGCAAATTGGGGCAGTCTCAGCCGCTACCTTTTTGGTGATTTTGCCAGTCATTATCCTAACCTGGGTAATTCAAAAATCGCTTGTACGCAACCTAACGTTTGGGTCGATCAAATGAATTGAAAGGAGATGAGTTGACTGAAACGATTGAATTCGAGATTTTACTCCAGAAAGCACCCCATTCAAAATCCATTCTGATAGCCTGAATTTAGAAAGGAGAGAAGAAAAATGAGTCCAAAAGCGATTCGCTTGGTATTTAGTTTGGGAGTGATCTTTGCCCTTTTGCTTGGGGCTTGCGCACCTCAAGCAACCGAAGCTCCCTCCGCGCCGCAACCAGCGGTGAGCGAGGCTGCCTCAGCACCGGAAACCAGCGCGCCGGCTGAAGCCCCTGCAACAAAGCCCTTTGAGGGAGTCACAATCAACATCATGATGGAAGGTGTGCCCGACACTGAGTTTGTCCAAGCCGTTTTGCCCAAATTCCAGGAAGCCACCGGCATGACGGTCAATATCGAGGTATTGAACTACGCCCTCATGCACGAAAAACTCGTCCCCCAACTCACGGCCCCTGAAGGAGCCGGTTCGTATGATGTCATTGTGGTGGATAACTATTGGGTGGGCGAATTTGTTAACGCTGGTTGGTTGATGGAATTAGATGACATGGTAGCCAAGAGCCAGACCATCAAGCTAGAGGATTATTTGCCTTCGATGGTTGAGATGGTCGGCAAATTGCATGGGAAAACCTACATGATTCCCTTCTACAACTATGCCATGGCGTTGATTTATCGCGATGATTTGCTCAATGATCCTGCCCTGCAAGACGAGTACAAACAGAAATACGGCAAAGACTTGGCACTGCCGAACAGTCCGGAAGAGTATGTTGAACTGGCGAAGTTCATGACCCGCGATACCAATGGTGATGGTCAGATTGATCTGTACGGCTCGGCGATGATGGGATTGCGGCCTGATCCCACCACCATGGAATTCTTGAACTATCTGTATAGCTCCGGTGGACGCATCTACGATGAGAATTGGAATGTCACCATCAACAATGAAGCTGGAGTCAAAGCTTTGACCCTGTATGTAGATGCGATGAAGAATGCTGCCCCTCCAGGTGCACCCGCCTATGGTTTTGATGAAGCCTTCTCGACGATGGCGCAAGGGCAAGCCTTTAGCTACATCACCTTCAACTGGATGCTGCCCCAATTGAACGATCCGGAGAAGTCGCAGGTAGTGGATAAATGCAAAGTTGTGCGAGTACCGGGTGGTAAAGGCTTGCTTGGCGGTTGGGGTTGGGCGATTCCGGTTTCTTCCCCCAACCCAGAAGCGGCTTGGGCGTTTATCGAGTGGGTTGAGTCGTTCGAGATCGCCAAAGAACGTGCCCTGCTTGGCGGCGCGCCTGCTCGGGCAGATGTCTTTGAAGACCCTGATGTGCTGGCAAAGTATCCACACTATAGCGAAGTGGAGCAGATCGTCGGCGAAGCCATCCCCTTCCCGATTATGAGCCGCAGCCCGCAGGTTGTGGAAGAGCTGGGGCGGGCAATTTCTGAAGCTGTTGCCGGTTCAAAATCGGTAGTGGATGCGCTCAACGAAGTCGCACAAGTCCTCAAAGGATTGGTTGATTAAGAATAGAGATTCCGGAGAGGCGCTATTGCCCTGTAAAGCGCCTCTCCCTTCTGATACAAAATGACGGAATTGGTGAAATCTTCCTCAAAAAAATCCCCTGCTCAACCGATCTTGCGCTCTGATCGGGGATTGCGGATTCAATTAGTGCTACCAGCCATAATTGGGATTTGGTTGGTGGTGGGCTTCCCTTTGCTATATGCTTTTTATGTCAGCTTACATGATTATGTGCTCAGTCAAGGGGGGATTAAGGGCATCAATCTCGGCAATTACACGCAAATTTTTCGTGACCAATTATTAGTTGGGGCAACGCGCAATACGATTATCCTAACCATCAGCGTTGTGGTTTTAGAGTTTTTGATCGGTTTTGGCTTGGCATTATTGTTGAACAATAAGCGGCTTAAGGGCAGGGATTTTTATCTGTTGATCTTGTTGATACCCATGCTCATGCCGCCCATTACTGTGGGGACGATCTGGCGGTTGTTGTTACATCCTGAATTAGGGATTATTAATTATTTTCTGGGCTTGATCGGGTTGCCCCAACCGGCTTGGCTGGGCGATCCGCGCTTAGCCATGGTCACCATCATTATCGTTGATATTTGGCATGAGACCTCCTTTATCTTATTGATCTTGCTGGCTGGCTTGACCTCCTTACCGGATGAGTTGTACGAAGCTGCCATGATTGATGGTGCCAATTCTTCTCAGCAATTCCGTTTCATCACCGTGCCGTTGATGATGCCAACTATCTTGGTAGCCGTCTTAATCCGCATGATTGCAGCCCTCAAGACGTATGACTTGGTCTATATCCTCACGCGGGGCGGACCAGGCATCGCCACAGAAACGATCAGTTATTACATCTATCGGGTGGCGTTTGTTTTCCTCGATATGGGCAAAAGCGCAGCCATGTCTTTCTTGCTCTTGGTCGTGATTATCCTGCTGACATTGATCTTAATGCGCATTATGCGCACTGCGGAGAATATCTGAGTGTCATAGAGATATGTTTGAAACCCAGAAAGACCTTTTTAAGCTGTCAAATCCTATTCGATTGTGAGGTTTGGGATGAGTAAAGAATTACAACTAAAAGTCAGCGCCATCACCGGCGCCGGGTCTGGGATCGGCAAAGCGATTGCCAAAGCGTTTGCCCAAGTTGGCAGTCGGGTGGCCGTCACCGATGTAAACTGGGAATGGGCAAATAGCGTTGCCAATGAGATCAAAGAGGCTGGTGGGGAGGCGATTGCTCTCAAGTTGGATGTCACCCGCCAAGATGAATGTCAGGCGGTGGTGGACTTGATCGTGGAGCGTTGGGGGCATATTGATCTTTGGGTCAATAACGCTGGGGTCAGCACCATGAACCGCTTTGTTGACCTGACCGAACGAGATTGGGATTTCAATATGGATATCAATGCCAAAGGCACCTTTTTGTGTTCGCAGGTGGTTGTGCGCCAGATGCTCAAACAAACCCCCGATGCTGCCAATGGGTTGCGGGGGAAAATTATCAATATCGCCAGCATGGCGGGCAAACGCGGCAACGCTCCTTTCTTGGCGCATTATGTGGCTTCGAAGTTTGCGGTGGTCGGTTTGACCCAAGCGATGGCGGGGGAGTTAGCCAAGCAGGGAATCACGGTGAATGCCATTTGTCCGGGCTACGTGGCGACCAGCATGCAAGAGCGTGAGGTGGAGTGGGAAGCCAAGCTGCGCGGGGTTAAGCCCCAGGAGGTTCGCCAGCTCTATATCGATGACACCCCGCTTGGGCGTCTGGAGACCGCAGAAGACGTGGCGAAAGTGGCTTTGTTCTTAGCCTCACCTCTGGCGGATTTCATTACCGGTGAGAGCATTAACGTCAACGGCGGGTCGTTTATGGAGTAAAATATCCTCCGTTGGCTGGCTGAGCGCTATCTCTAAGTGGGTGGAGGGGGATTCCATTTTGTCTAAGATAACGAAGCCGGCGACAATATTTTTTCTAGGATCACAAAATGGAACGCGAACTCAACGCTGCTATCGAAGCTGCCCTTCAAGCGGGGGAGTTCCTCCGCCAGAATTACGGCAAAGCCAATACCCTGCGCTATAAAAGCGCGATCGAA
>QEXX01000119.1 GCA_003130835.1 Anaerolineae bacterium
AAAAAACCTTGGTATCAAATCAGTTCAGAGTTAACGGATTACTTAGTGTATTATGTTCCGGCAGCTCACTTGCGCCCGATCCCAGATGAAGAATTTTCACCTCTTTCGCCTGACGTCCCAGCGCACAAAAAACTGGTCGAGGTCGAGATTCGCACACAAACGCTGCGGGCTTATGAAGATGGTCAAGAAGTGTTCTCCTGCCGGGTCTCAACCGGCATCCCTCACCTGAACCCGAGCCGACAAGGCATCCCAACCGAAACACCCAAAGGTGAATTCCGCATTTTTTCCAAGATGCCCAACAAACACATGGGCAGTGTAACCGGCAACCCAGACGCAGAAGAGCGAGGCGGATTTTCATTGCCGGGCGTTCCTTGGACGTGCTTCTTTGTCGATACTGGAGTAGCTTTTCACGGAACGTACTGGCATAACAATTTTGGCGTCTGGATGAGCCATGGTTGTGTCAATATGCGCAATGAGGATGCCAAATGGCTGTTTCGCTGGACAACCCCGGTATATGAGCTACCAATCAAGTCGCGCCGCGATTGGGAGCGGCGCGGCTTTGGTACGCGTGTGATCGTCAAATAAACGCTCTTCCCGTCACGGGGTGGGGGAGGTCATTGGATGATTGTGCGACTCGCTTCCATGGTCGTGTTCAGCCTCAGGCTGCATTTCCATACCTCCACCTTTGACAGTCACTTGTAGCGGCAGGTCAGCAGAAGAGCGAAACTTTAACACCACCTGGAAGGTATCGCCTTCCTTTAGGTCTTTCCGTAACCCAATTAGCATAATATGGTAGCCACCGGGTTGCATTTGGATCTCTCCCCCAGCCGGCAGGTCAATCGCCTCTTGCTTCATCATGATCATCACCCCCTGATCGTTGACTTCTGACTTATGCAATTCAACCGCTTCAGCGACATCCGAAGTGGCGCCGATCAATTGGTCGCCCTGATTGCTATGGTTATGCAGGATCATGTAAACTGCACCATTGCCACCCATCATCGCTGGGCGAGCCCAAACTTCGTGGGCTTTTATTTCTGCCGTTTGGGTTTGACAGGCGAACAACAACAAACCCATCAGGGGCATCAAAGCGAGATAGATTTTTTGTTTCATTGCGAGCCTCCATGAATTTGAGATCGGATAGGATTCTGGTTAATGAATTCAACAGCTTGATAGAAATCAACCACCCGCCCGCCAAATCCCTTTTGGAATTTCAGGGCTTCTGCGCGTGAGTCAAAGGCTAACACGGTTGGAGAACAACAGATGGTCAACTCTAAATCAATCAAGTAATGGGCTTGAAAAGCCGTAATGACATGTCCATGTAAGAAGTCAGTGGCTAAGGTCTGCCAACTGTCCCCATGCTGACGATAAGCCATTAAGCCACAGTGAGGACAACACAGACGATACAGATTTCCTTCGGCGCTCACGAGGGTAAAAGCATTCTGTTCTTTGATTTTCTGACCACACATCTGGCATTGGTCAGCCCAGCTGCTATTGCGCTTTGGCATAGCGGTAACTTTGCCATACTGCTTGAGAACGAAACCAGCCTGTTGCAGGGCAGCCAAGTCTCGATGGATGGTCATTTTCGAGACTCCAAACTCTTGCGCTAAGGCCTCAATGGTCATATAGTCTCGGGCAGCGAGTTTCTCTAAGATCAGTTTTTGACGATAGTTCATAACTTAGATGTTATATTTTGTTATTTTTATCATTTTATCACACAATATAACATTTTTTACCCAAATTGTCAATATAAATCAGCCACAGGCTACGAAAAATTTCCTCTCCCTTCGCAATCGGGGAGAGGAAATTTGGCTTTCTGACTTGGGCTTTAGGCTAGCCAAGAAAATCTAACGAATATTCCCCTCTCTTGGCTCAATGGAGGGTTCTCAAGAATCATTTCAAGTTTTTTCGGCTAACTCAAGTAGCTTGCGGATGACTTTCTGTTGCTTGGGCTTGAGATTAAACATTTGTAACTCTTCGAGTTTGCCTTCAACGATTCGCCGGCCCAACCCCGAATAACGCCACATTTTTAGGTCCTCTTCCAACGGGGAACCGATGATATCTTCTCGCACGATTTTCCCGTCTGCCATGGCTAACACGCGCCGCGTTTGACGAGCAACGGCTAGATCGTGGGTGACGACAATAAACGTTGTTCCTTGGCTCTGATTGAGTTGCGCAATGAGGCGCATCAGCTCTAGGCTGGCTTGCGAATCCAGATTGCCAGTTGGTTCATCGGCTAAGACGATCAAGGGTTCATTGGCAAGCGCCCGAGCAATGGCTACCCGTTGACGTTGTCCACCGGAAAGCTGCGCTGGAAGGTGATTCATCCGATCGCCCAAACCAACCAATTCGAGCAATTGACCGGCGCGTTTCCTCCGTTCATTGGCTGGGTAGTATCCCATCATTGGGATTTCAACATTCTCTCGAGCGGTTAAGGTCGGTATTAGATTGTGCAGTTGAAAAACGAAACCAACGGTTTTTGCCCGAAAGCGGTCTTTATCTTGAATTAATGCTAAATCCTCACCATTGATCAAGACCTGCCCACTAGTTGGGATATCCAATGCCCCAAGTATGTTGAGCAAAGTGCTTTTGCCGCTGCCGCTCGGGCCCATCACCGCTACCAATTCGCCGGCTGCAATGCGTAAATTCACCTTATTAAGGGCAAAGATTTGTTCTCCATCGCCATAGACTTTGGTTAAGTCATTGGTCTCAACAATCACGGGGTTGGTTTTCTCCATGCGTTACCGCTCCAATCACTTCTCCACTTGGATATCAACAAAAGCGGTCATCCCCCAGCGCAACGCTTGTGGGATTGCCTCCATCTCAATGACCACGGTATAGTTTACGCCAGAGCCCTCTGAGGCTTTGGGCGAAATTAGGACAACGGTGCCATTGACAACCACATCCGGTAAGGCATCAAAGGTAATCACAACGCGATCACCGACCTTGACGCGTGCCACATCAATCTCATTGAGATCAGTCGTCTCAATCCGCAGATGATCTAAATCAGCGAGAACCAAGATCGGTTGACCGGGCGCAACCCATTCCCCTTCTCGCACATAGACCTCACTGATCGTGCCTGCGTATAGGGCTTTAATCTCCAGATCGGCAAGTTTCTTTTCTGCCGCTGCCAACGCAGCTTTGGCTGTTTCTAATCTGGCTTCGGCTAAAGCCACCAAATCGGGATCGGGGCCTTTTGACAGAGTTTGATAATCCCGTTCGGCTTTCGCTAATTTTGCCAATGCTTCTTGCAGAGCAAATTCATACGTCAACCGCTTGACAGCGGCATTGTAATCTGCTTGTGCTTCGTCGAGCTTTTCTTTAAGTTTTTTGCGCGTCTCATTTTCTAAGGATTCATTGCGATAGGGTTGGAAAGCGGCTGTTGCGGCATCAAGACGCTCCTTCATGACCTTTACTGCCTCCACCGCACTCAAATCCTTTTGATTGACCGGCACCGTAAAATTATCCAACTGATATTGAGCTTCCTTAACTGCGTTATTCGCTAAATAATAGGCTTGTAAGGCGGCTGCCAAGGCGAGATCATGGTTCTTGTAAAGATCATTCAAAGCCTGCTCAGCCGAGATTACTTCTGTCCGAGCTTGGGCTACTTGAGCTTCGATTTCCTCTTTTCCTTTTAAGCGCAACAAGACCTGCCCCTCTTCAACGACGTCGCCGCGCTCGACCAATACCTCAGCCACGACCCCTGGAAAGGTGACACTTAATGTAGAGCGTTTTTGAGGTAAGACGACTCCGGTTGCGCTTACCAGCGGCGCGGAATTCATGGGAATCGCCTCAGTTGCAGCCGGGGTTGACCCTTGTTGTCCACAAGCAGTCAAGAGCGTTCCTAGGAAGGTAACCAAAATGAATCGTACGATGATTTTTTTACCGAACATCCTATTCTTCTCCAATCTAATGAAGTTATATTTATTATTCATATCTTAGTGCTTCCATCGGTTGCAAACGAGTTGCCCGGTAAGAGGGATACAACCCACCCAAAATTCCTAAGCTGGTTGCGACTCCGATTGCACGAGCAAAAATATCCCACTCCCACACCGTGGTCAAAAGTCCTCCGACCATTGGAGCTTGATTTAAGACAAAGACCAGCACAAAGGCAAATAAGATTCCTGCCAACCCTCCCAACAATCCCAAAACCAGTGCTTCTTTTAGGATCATGCCTAAAACACGTCGTCTACGCCAACCCAAGGCTCTTAGGACGCCAATTTCACGCGTTCGTTCAAATACGCTCATCAACATCGTATTCAACACGCCAATCCCGCCCACAAAAATCGCCAAAAACGAGATAGCATTAAGCATAACATCCGTGGATTGGCGGTCTGGCATTTGACTGGAAAACTCTGTGCTGAGCGTTGCATGCACATCTGGAAAAAGGCGATTGATCTTCTCGACCGCCGAGGCTGCATCGCGTGGATTACGCATTTTTACGGCTGCCATAGTCACCTTACGCATCCGACCGGTTAAGCTTTGTGCATCTCGCAATGTAATCACCCCTCCTAACTCCTCCCAACTGACCTTCGACTCATAAATACCGACAATACGGAATCTCACCCCACTTAACTCGATGGTATCGCCAATTTTCTTCCCCAACGTTTCCATCATCATCCGCCCCACTAAGATTTGATGATTAGTCTGTAGCGGTTGACCCTCCACAACCTTGATCCGCTGGATAGAAAACTCGTTCGGAGCATAGCCTTGCACGATAAAGAACCCCCCTGCTTCGGGCATGGTGACAGCCGTAAAAATCAAACCGCTTACCGCTTGCACTTCTGGCAAAGCCGCAATTTTGCCTAAGATTTGCTCATCAATGGCACTAAAGCTGGTATCCGATACATTCGCCTGGCGCAACATCACTTCAGCGTTGGTGCCTAAAATCATGGTGTCCATCTCTTTGAAGGCTCCCCGAATCACCGCTTCCATCGCCATGATGCCTCCAACAGTCAAGGCAATGGCAAACAATGTCAAGGCTGTTCGGGTAGAGCGTTGCCAGAGGCTCTGCAAAGTCAACCCTCCAAAGGGCAAACGGCGAATTTTACTACCCGATCCGCCCCCTTCGTAGCGTAAGGCTTCTATCGGTTGCAACTGCGCTGCTCGCCAGGCTGGGTAAAGCCCCCCGGTAAACCCAAGAACAATCACAACCGCAAAGGCGGTTAGGAACTGTTGGGGGCGCAGGGTAGAGAGACTGACTCCAAAAAATATCGTCATGCTCGAGAGAACATAGATCAAGAAGACCCCTATTAGTGACCCTAGCACACCGCCCCCTAAGCAAACTAGTAACGCCTCCCCAAAAACTAGCCCAAGAATCCTGCTCTTGCGCCAGCCGATTGCCCGCAAGACGCCAATCTCACGGGTGCGCTCGAATACCGACATCAATTGGGAATTCATCATCCCCACTCCCCCAATCACAACCGCCAAACTGCTGATCACCCAAACATACCCCTGAAAAAAGTCTGCCAAAGAGGTTTGCTCAGCTAACTCGTTGGCTCCACCGATGGATAGGTCAGGGAATCGGCGTTGCACGCGCTGAATCAACCGCTCCCGTAATTCGGGGTCTTTGAGCTTAATATAGAACAAACTGACTTGACGAGGCTTCCCCAACAGCTCTTGGGCATCTTTTAGCAGGATGACTGCACCAGCATCTTCCATCGCATCGCCGGTCTCGTAGATTCCAACGATTCGAAAAACCGTTGCCCCCAACCGCAAGGTTTCACCGACAGATTTGTTCAGCACTTCGGCTGCGGCGGTCCCTAAGAGAAGTGGACGACCCCGCAACGATTGCGTCGCTGCGCTATTCAGCGCCGCTCCCTTCTTGATGATGTAGCGGCTCAACACAAAACTATCCTCTGGAAAGCCAAAAACAAAGAAAAATGGCTGTCCTTCAGCTTCAGAATAACCTTGAATCATCGCACTGATCTGTTCAATTTCTGGCATGGGGGCTAACTCAGTCAACAAGGCTTCATCAATCGAACTCATGCTCAAATCAAAGGAGTTTGGTTGACTGACCACCAAATCTGCCTTACTGCCACTGATTAACGCCGTATAACCCATCTGAAAGCCATCCGCCAAAGCGCTGAGGCTAACAATGGCAGCCACCCCAATGCCAATGCCGAGGACAGTCAAGATCGTGCGTCCTTTGCGACGCATCAAATTTTTTACAATCATGCGAATCATCCGAGCTTAACGCACTTCCAGCTATTTTTCATACGAAAAGACGCAACGCCAGTTGTGTAAACCGCTTTGGCACCGTCACCGCAGCATACGAACGATAAACAAAACGCCCTTTATTATACTATCCTTACCCTTCCAAGCAGCGATACAGCTTAATGAATGGACACCTGCTGGGTTGTCTCGCCAGCCTCTGGCTTGCAGAGGACGAAGTTGGCTGCTTCTGCTTTGAACTATTAATATCGTTAATAGACCTTAATACGATTAATTAGCTTGAGAATGATATAATTTTTCAAAACATCCAGCAGAGATTTCAACCGTTCTTCTTCTGTTTTTCCATGCACGAACATCTGGCAGCGATTGATATTGGGTCGAATGCCATCCGTATGGCGGTGGCACGCATCGAGAATCAAGGTAACTTTGAAATCGTCGAAAGCACCCGTGTGCCAGTACGTCTTGGAAAAGATGCCTTTACTTTGGGGTATTTTACGGAAGAGACAATCCAGATGGCCATCGGCGCCTTTCTCCGTTTTCGCAATCTGGCACAAGTTTTTGAGGTCAAACAAATTCGCGCAGTGGGTACCAGCGCCTTGCGCGAAGCCTCAAATAGTCATCTTCTGATCGACCGCATCGCTGCTCAAAGTGGCATCCAAATCGAGGTCATCAACGAAATTGAAGAAGCTCGCCTGATTCATCTGGCAGTACAACAAGCCATCGACCTCAAGGGCAAACGCGCCTTATTAATTGACATCGGGGGCGGCAGCGTTGAAGTCACGCTATCCAACGAAAATGTGCTCTCTGTAGAAAGTTATGCTCTCGGAACCGTACGCTTGTTAAGCAAGCTAGAAGGAAGCAACGGCAGCAAGACCTTTAACCAATTGGTCAGTGAATATGCCGACAAGGTTCGACGGCGCATCCAAACCCAAATTGGGAGCGAAAACATCGATCTTTGCATTGCCACTGGCGGAAATGCAGAAGAGATGGGTAGACTGCACAAACGCCTCTTTAAGGGAGATGGCGAAGATCGCATTTTATTGAGCGAAGTTGAAAAGCTCATTGAAATGCTCAACCGCCTCTCCATTGAAGAACGCATTGAGAAACTTCACTTACGCCCCGACCGCGCAGATGTACTCTTGCCCGCAGCAGTTGTCCTGCGCATGATTGCCAGCATTGCAAACGCCAAAGAAATCTTTACGCCAAATGTCGGATTAAAAGACGGTGTTTTGTTGGAATTAAGCGCCTCCATTCAAGGTCCACCAAAACCACGCCGTGAACAAGTGCTGACATCCGCTTTGAAATTAGGGCAAAAATACAAATTCGATGAAGAGCACGGACGCTTTGTCGCCAAATTCGCCAGCCGTCTCTTTCTGCAATCGCTTTCTCTCCATAATCTCACCGAAAAGGAACTCTTGCTCCTCGAAGTCGCCTCCCTACTTCATGACATTGGGCACTTCATTAATACAATCGATCACGATAAGCATGGCTATTACATCCTCATGAATACCCCTATCATGGGACTTTCGGCAAAAGAACAAGAAATTCTTGCCACAGTGGTGCGCTATCATCGCAAGGATTCCCTTTCAAATCCAGATGAAGTCTTCAAGGCTTTGTCACAAAATGAACGCGCCACAGTATCCAAACTGTGTGCCTTGATGGAACTGGCAGACGCTTTGGATATTAGTCACACGGCTCGCCTGCAAGACCTTATTTTGGAACAACAGAATCATAAGTGGAAACTCATTCTGGTCAGTCCCGATCCCCTACTGCTCGAGAAATGGTGGGTCGAAAAAAGGAAGTCTCTTTTCCAAGATGTGTTTGGCGTTCAATTGACTGTGGAGGTTTGGAATGGAAGCGATACTATCCATCACTGAACAACTCAACACGGCGCTGCAAGATCGTTGGGACAAATATACGCAAGAGTTAGCTCGCTGTCGAGAAGCTTTCTCTGAAGAAGCCGTTCATGATCTGCGAGTTGCAACCCGTCGTTTACTAGCCCTGATCGACCTAATTGGCGTACTTTATCCCAACGTACAAGTTCAAAAATTGCTGCTCACCTTCAAAGATCAACTAGACAGCTATGATGATCTGCGCGACACCCAAGTCATGCTTTTGGAAGTTGGACAACGAGTACAAGCAATCCCAAGTTTAGTCACATTTCAGCGCTTCCTCACAAAGCGCGAGAAAAATCTGTTGCGGTTAGCAGAAAAAAATATTCAAAGATATAAACTCAATAACCTTGAAAAGCGCCTTTCGGCTTTACATAAGGCTATGCTAAAAACCAAAGAGCCTGAAGCATTTTTAGATCAAGTCTTGCAAACCCTCGACCAAGTCTATGCCAGCGTGCTGAAGCGATATCAGCGGATCGACCCAAACATTCCCCCTACTATCCACCGCGTGCGAGTGCGCTTTAAGAAATTTCGCTACATGCTCGAGTGCATCTATCCCTTTCTCCCCAATTTCCCGCAAAGCAATCTGCGCACCATGCATGACTATCAAACCCTGATGGGGAATATTCAAGATAAAGAAGTGCTCCTTTCAACTCTCAACACCTTCTCTGCAAAGAAAAACGGTGCCAAGCTCACTGAAGCCATCGAAGTTTACCAAGCTGAACATGCTCAAACCATCCAAGCCTACATCGACAAAAAGGAACAACTCTTACAATTCTGGCGGCTCTCTGCAGGTAAACCCTTTCCTTGGGAATCGGATGCGTCTTCTGCTTCGAGCGAAGATAAGAAGCCCAGGAGAAAATCCAAAAGCCATCCTCCTGAAACTGCCGAGACGGTTGAGAACAAAGAGATCAGTCCATAAACGCGCTTGATTCACCCAAAAGGAGAGGGACACGATGAAACTTTACTTGCTTCGCCATGCCATTGCCGATGTGCGCGATCCGGTCAAATATCCTGACGACAGCCTGCGACCGCTAACCAAGGAGGGTAAGGAAAAATTTCAGCGCATCTGTGCTGGCATTGCGCGGTTGCGCATAAGCTTTGATTTGGTAGTCTCCAGTCCCTACACACGTGCCTATCAGACGGCAGAGATCTTTTGTGATGAATTAAAGATTAGCAAAAAGAATTTGATTCTCAACGAGAATCTAACCCCCTTTGGCGACCCTCAAGCTCTTTTCGAGGAAATTTCTGCCCAATATCCAAATTTATCCAACCTGGTTTGCGTTGGTCACGAACCATACCTCAGCGAATTGATCGGATCGTTGCTGTGCGGCAACGCAGCCACCAGCATAACTATGAAAAAAGGCGGTTTCTGTTGCCTTACGTTATCTAAACTTGATTTCGTCGGCTATGCCACCCTCGAATGGTTGCTCACCCCGGCTCAAATGATCGCCATGTCGTAGACAAAGAACAATGAGCGAGGCACTTGTCCTAAAACCCGAAGTATACATCAACCGCGAGCTAAGCCTGTTAGAATTTCAACGGCGAGTATTGGAGGAAGCAGCGAATGCGGATTACCCCATTCTCGAACGGGTTAAATTCCTCTCCATCTTCGGATCAAATATGGATGAGTTCTTCATGGTGCGCGTGTCGGGCATTCGCGAACAAGTTGAGCTTCAAGTGATAGAAGTGCTTCCCGATGGTTACACACCGCGCGAATTGTTGCTCGCCATCCGCAAACGCTCGTTAGAGTTATATCGCAACGCTCAACGGCTGTATCGAAAAGAACTTTTGCCGCAACTTAATGAATACGGCATCCATATTTTGGACTATAGCAAGCTCACCGATGCCCAACGACGACGAGCAGATGAATATTTCCATAACGTTGTCTTTCCTATCCTGACCCCTCTGGCTTTTGATCCGGGTCATCCCTTCCCGCATATCTCCAACCTTAGCACCAATCTGGCAGTAGTGATCCATGACAAAAAAGGGCGTGAAAAATTCGCGCGGGTCAAGGTTCCCAACCTCTTGCCCGCCCTATTAGCGGTCGGCCGTCACACCGTCAAAGGCTCGTCAACGAGAAATTCGATCAAACATTACTATTACATCTGGCTAGATCAGCTCATTGCCGCCCAGCTAAACCAGCTCTTCACCGGTTTAGAGGTCATCGAAGTGCATCCTTTCCGCATTGTCCGAGATGCCGATATTGAAATACAAGAGCTAGAAGCTGATGACCTCTTGGAGACCATGAAAGAAAATCTGCTCTCACGCAAATTTGGCTCCGTGGTCATGATGGCGATTGATGGCGATATGCCAAAGAACATCCGTGAACTGTTAGTGGAAAACCTTGAATGTAAGCCAACCGATGTATATGCCATCGGTCAACCACTAGCTTTGTCATCCCTAAGACAACTTTATGACGAGGTCGAAGCACCCGAATTAAAATTTCCTCCCTACAAGCCCCATCTTCCAAAACGATTGTTGCATATTCATCAAAACACGCTGATTTTCGAGCGCATCCGAGAAGGAAGCATCCTGCTTCACCATCCTTACGACTCCTTTGTTCCAGTTATCGAATTTCTGCAGACTGCTGCCCGTGACCCAAGCGTGTTAGCTATTAAGCAGACCCTCTATCGAGTGGGTAAAAATTCACCGGTGGTCGAAGCACTCATTGAGGCCGCCCAAAATGGAAAGCAAGTGGCTGTTTTGGTAGAACTCAAAGCCCGTTTTGACGAGGAAAGCAATATCGAATGGGCACAGCGGCTGGAGCAAGTTGGCGCGCACGTTGTCTATGGATTGCTTGGATTAAAGACCCACTGTAAAGTTGCTATGGTAATCCGTCAGGAGCGGGAAGGCATTCGCCGTTACCTTCATCTGGCTACCGGAAATTACAACGCCATCACCGCTCAGATCTATGAAGATATTGGTTTACTCACCTGTGATGGCTCCATGGGGATGGATGCCACCGATCTTTTTAACTATCTGACTGGCTACTCCACCAAACAGGAATATCGTAAATTCCTCGTCTCACCAGTGAATTTACGCCAAAAAATGGAAGCACTGGTGGAAAGAGAAATTCAGCATGCTAAAAATGGTAAAGCAGCGCACTTAATTTTTAAGATGAATTCGCTTGCTGATCCACATATTGTGCAAATGCTCTATCAAGCTTCTCATGCAGGGGTCAAAATAGACTTAATTGTGCGTAGTATCTGTTCTCTCGTGCCTGGCGTCAAGGGTTATAGCGAAAATATTCGTGTCATCAGCATCCTAGGACGCTTCTTGGAACATAGCCGCATTTATTATTTCCACAACGACGGTAAAGAGGAAATCTATATTGGCAGCGCCGATCTGATGACGCGCAACCTTGATCACCGCGTCGAAGTGCTATTTCCCATTGAAGATACCCATCACCACAGTTATTTACGCAAAGTGCTTGAGATGTATCTTCACGATGATTCCTGTGCTCGTAAAATGGAAAAAGACGGAAGCTACGTCAGCCTAAGAGCCAAAGACGGAAAGAGCTGTCTCAACATCCAAGAGTGGCTGATGGAGCCAGCCAATCGCAAGTAATTCTCCCTAAATTACTGCGTCCAGCACCAGCACCAGAAACAAAAAGGCTAAATACATGCTGGAATAACGATACATCTTCCACGCCACCTTGTTTCCTTGTTGTCTCCATACTTTCCAAGCCGCAGATATCAACCATAGCCCTAATAAACTCACGCCAATCAAGGTAAAGGTTCCCCCAAAACCGAACAACGGCAAGAGCAAGGTCAAGCCGACCAGTTCTAGGGTATAGAGAAGAATTTGCCGACGCGTCTCTTGCTCGCCGCGTACGACGGGCAGCATAGGAACACCAGCCCGTGCGTAATCATTACGCCGTACCAAAGCCAACGCCCAAAAATGAGGTGGCGTCCACATAAAAATCACGACAAAAAGGAAAAGCGCAGATAGTTTCAAATCGCCAGTTGCGGCTGCCCAACCGACCAACGGAGGGATCGCCCCAGCTCCACCCCCGATGACAATATTTTGCGGGGTAGCCTTCTTTAGCCAAATGCTATAAATGACGACATAATAGACAAATCCTACAAGGCTCAGCACAGCAGCTAACCAGTTGACTTTGACAATCAGCACATAGAAAGAAAGCAAAGAGATACCGACCGCAACAGCCAGTCCTTGGGCAGGGGTTAAACGGCCTGCAGGAATGGGTCGTTTCTGAGTTCGCTGCATTTTCCGATCGTCTTCACGGTCTAAGTATTGATTTACGGCGCTTGCGCCTCCAGCCGCTAAGAATCCACCCAACAACGTCCAAAAAGCAAGCGAAAAAGACGGCAAACGCCCTGCGCCGATCACCATGCCGGCATAGGTGGTCACCAACAAGAGGGCAACCACAATGGGTTTGGTGAGCAGGAGAAAATCTATGAGCAGGCTCCACCGCCATGAGAATGCCTGTTTGCGCCCTATCTCCTCTTCTAGCGAAAGCCCTGAGCGTCCGACAGCCACCCCTAAACCAATCGCCGTAATCCAAATGGCAAGAAAGGTTACCTGGTGCAGCACGGTATAGAGCAACGCAAAACCTTCTACCAATTTTTGTCCTAGCAAGGATTGGGCAAAGTACAGGACCACAATCACTGTAGCCGGAAGGACGATGGGCGTCTTTTCCCGGTACCACGTAAAAGCACGCACCCAATACCCTAACCATCCAATCCCGACTAGGAAAACCAGCAAACGATGGGCAAAATTGATCCATTGCCGTGAATCACTGGGCAACACCTGGTCTGTGCATAACGGCCACGCCGAGCAAATCTGCCCTAGATCAAAATGGGCAATAACGGCTCCACTCCCCAGAATAATCATCAAACTAAGAATCATCCAGATCGTCCAGCGCGCAAAAGGAGTCGAATAGGTTAGATGAAGGCGCAGAGCTAAGTTTGTTATTTGGCGCAGGACAATCCAAGCTGCTATTCCTATTACAACAAAAGAAGCAAGAAGAGAGGTTGTTGATAGGGTCATCGTCCCATCCTTCGTTTGATAAAAAATGGATAACCAATCGCTAAAATTGCCGCAAACGTAAACCATTGTAAGGCATACCCTAGATGAGGGCCTTCACTGAGATCAAGTTCGACCATAGCGGGGATCGGCAATCCTGCTGCCTCTCCCTCGCCTTCGGTTTGTTGAACATAGACATTTGGAACAATCGGATAGTCAATCTGCTGCGCAATTGCTTCGACATTGGCAAGGTTCCAAGCCTTGAGAGGTGGTTCTCCGGCTGATGGAATGGGGTCACTACGGCGGCCGAAATCTGGTCTGGTCTGCGCTCGGCGAATCACCCCTTTGACGGTCACTTCGCCTTCTTGGTTATAGGGAGACCAATCTCCGTTGAGAAACGCCTCACCAGGGATCCAGCCGCGGTTGACCAAAATCGCTTGTTCAGTGCCTTTAATCTTGAGAGGAGTCAGCAAGTAGACCCCCCAGCGATTTTGATAAGCCTGATTGCGTAAGGCAACCTGATTGGCAAAATCATATTCACCTTGCACAATGACGGTTCGGTATTCCATGTCATACAGATTCTCACCAAGAGATCTAGAGTCTAAAACCAAAGGCGGCTGAGCAAGTTGAGCTTGGACACGCGCATTAAAGGCACGGCGTTGCTCCAGTCGATCCAATTGCCAGATTCCCAGCCGTACCATCACCCCTACCGCAATCACAACTAAACCTGTGGTCAGCCAAAACCGAAAGCTTAACCATTGGCTTTTCAAGCCTTTTTGAGTAGAAGGGATCGTTGTCGAGTGAAGTGACTGACTCATACAGCTTCTTTCCCTGTTGGCTTGGCGGAGTTGAGCGAGCCATTTACTTTCAACGGCACAACCACTAAGCTATAGACAAAGAGCAACATTGCCAAAGTTGGGGCTGCCATCGCTAAAGCCAGAAGACGGCTGCTCCACGTTGTCGGCTTCAAGACATCCACGCCAAAATAATTGCCTACCACAAAACTGCACTGGTAAGCAAGTTTGTCGGGGTTATCAAACCGCAAACTGGCTGAGCGACCAGCCGGGATCCACAGCGGACCAAGCTGATGATCGACAACGTCTTCATTATGCACCAAGAGCACATCTCCCACAACAAAAGTCATCCCCTCTGGAATTGATACATCCTCAGCACCTTGAGCAAGTTGCTCTGCTGTACCGTTTGGAATTACCAATTCAATCGTGGTGGGAGGACGATCCCGCTCGTCCCGTTGTAGCAAATACATCGCTTCGTTGAAAAGTGCCACAAAGACCACTGCCAGCAGGAAAACCACACCAAACCTTTTTAGATAAGGGAGAAACGTCTGCGGCATCGCTTAGCGCACTCCTTTCAGCAAATGACGGAGATCCTCCAGTAAGATTCTTGCGCCTATATCGTAAGGATAGGTGAGAATCAAATTTTGTTCTGCATCCAAAACATAGATGCGCGCCGAATGATCGACCAAGTAATTTTGCATCCCTTCGACCTGACGAATCTGGCGATAAGCCCCAAACTGCTTCCACACCTTAGCTAACTCTTCTTCGGCACCGGTTAGTCCAATAAACTGTGCATCAAAGTTTTGCAGGTGTTTGGCTAGCACCTGTGGCGTATCGCGTTGCGGGTCAACCGTGATAAAGACAAAGCGCACTTTCTCAGCTTGCTGAGCGAGATTCGCCCTAACCTGTTTGAACTCGGCTAACGTGATTGGACAAACATCCGGACAATAGGTATAGCCAAAGAACACCAAAACCAGCTTTCCCTTTAGGTCCGACAAGCGAAAGGTTGCACCATGTTGATCGGTAAGCTGAAAGTCGGCCATTGGCAAAGGCGGTTCAATCAATGTGCCGCGATACGTATAGGGGCGCAAAACAAACCCCACCCCTAACAAGATAAGGAGCAATCCGATCAAACCGCCGCCAAGCCAGACCTTTTGCTTTGTCATTCCAATCACCGTTCCCTTTGCGATCCCCTCATGGCA
This sequence comes from Anaerolineae bacterium, assembly GCA_003130835.1. Classification (GTDB taxonomy): domain Bacteria; phylum Chloroflexota; class Anaerolineae; order Anaerolineales; family UBA4823; genus NAK19. Next base: position 15,049 of record QEXX01000119.1, read on the forward strand.
GAGGCGTACCAATCAAATACAACGCTGGGTAGAAGAAGATCCACACCACGTCCACAAAATGCCAATACACTGCCGCAGCTTCCACTGCCCAATGCTTTTGCCGTGAATAGTGCCCTCGTGCACCGTTGCGTAACACGACAGCCAAGAAGATCACCCCAGTAAGGACATGAAAAGCATGGAAACCGGTCAGGGTGTAAAAAATCGAAGCGGCTGCTCCATCGGCTGTTCCAAAAGGCGCAATTTGCCACTCAACGCCCACGACGCCCACTAAGAAGGCCAGTCCTAAGACAAGGGTAATGGCTGTATTCCGTAGAAAGGCTTTGCGGTCGTCATGTGCCATTGCAATCTCGGCGCGGTTCATAAAGAAGGAGCTTGTTAGCAGTAGTACTGTGACCACAAAACCAACCACTTGGTCGAGATGAGGCCGCGCTTGGGTGCCAAGCAGGTAGAAGCGACTGACCAATAACCCGCCGAAGACAAACGAGTCAGAAAGGATAAAGAGCCATAGACCCAGGCGGTTGATTGCCAGTTTTTCGCGATAGGAATGCGTAACCCCGGTTTGTGTGGTCATTCTTCCTCCTCAACGTTGACAAATAAGCGTCCAATGTGCATATAGTCCCGCACCACAAAGAAGGCTTTGAGCAATGCCACCCCCATTAAAGGCACCCACCAGGTAGCAGCAATGCTACCCAAGAAGAACTCACCAATGGTGAGAAAGCCTAATAGAATAAACACACTTACACCAACGCCATAGGCTTGTTTTTTTCTTGTTTCCAGGTCTTTTTCCATCTGGTTCCTCCAAATTCAACCTAATCTGCGGAAGCTACGGCTGTATCCGGTGGCAAGCTCGGTTCACTTGTCTCACGCAATGGTGCAGACGAACTTAGCCGTACATAAACAGCACCTTCTAAACCGTAATCGTAGGGTTCTCCGACCACCTCAATCGGTTCGGGGTAGTTGTGAGCCGGAATCGGTGTGGGCAAGAGGGCCCACTCAGGCGAGCGCGAACGCCACACGTTGGTGGTCACCACTTTGCCTTTGGCTGCGCTGTAAGCGAAGTTTATGAAGGCAATGATTAGCGAGATACCGATCACATAGGCAGCCACGGTTATCAGTAAATGGCTGAATTCAATTTGCAAGGCCGGATCGTAATCGGCAATCCGTCGGCGCATTCCTAACAAGCCCACTTGCATCTGGCCCAGCGATTGCACATAGAAGGCCGGCAGCATCATATAGAAGTGGATTTTCCCCAGAGTCTCGTTATACATCCGCCCGGTGATCTTGGGGAACCAATAATAGATGGCTGCCAAGAAGGGGAAGAGGAAGCCGCCAAACATGGTGGCATGGAAGTGCCCGACAATCCAATAGGTATCTTGCAAATGCAGATCCGTTGCCACCACGCCATTCGGTGGGCCGCTCAAACCTCCTAGTAAGAAGATCGAGATGGCACCCAAGACAAACAACATTGGCGTTTCAAAGGATAGTTTCCCTTCCCAAATTGTTGCCACCCAACTGAAGAATTTGACACCGGTCGGCACGGCGACCAGTAAGGTGCTATACATAAAGGGTACACGCAGGTACGGCTCCATCCCGGAGGTGAACATATGGTGCGCCCACACGAGGAAGCCAACCAGAGCAATACCAAATGAGGAGAGCGCTACCCAGCGGTATCCAAAGAGCGGCTTACGCGCAAAGACCGGCAACAATTCACTGATCACCCCTAAACCGGTCAACACAAACACATAAACGGCCGGATGCGAATAAAACCAAAACAGATGCTGGAACAAGATTGGATTGCCGCCCTTGGCCGGTTCAAAGAAAGCCATGCCAAACAAGCGCTCAAACATAACTAACTGGAAGGATAAGCCGATCAACTGCGTTGCCGTGAGGGCAATCAAAGCAGTGGCAGCCGCTGTCCAAACAAAGACCGGCATGCGAAAGTAGGTCATCCCTTTCGCTCGCAGCTTCATGACCGTAGCAATGATATTGAGGGCGCCAAAGATAGAGGAGAAGCCGATGAAATAAACGCCCAGCAAAAACCATTGCGTCCCTAAAGGCGCCCGACTACTCAGCGGTGGATAACCCGTCCAACCTGTTTCCAAGCCGCCCATAAACAAAGTGCCGACCAACAAGATAACCGCCGGCACGTTGATCCAATAGGCAAAGGCGTTCAAGCGCGGAAAAGCCATATCATTGGCGCCAATTAACAAGGGCACCAAATAGTTTGACATCGCTCCAACACCCAACAACATGCCGCCGATCATGACAATGCCATGCAGGGTCATGATGGTGTTGTAATCTTGCGGTTGCAGGAATTGAATGCCCGGAGCAATCAATTCCGTGCGGAAGATGATCGCAAACAAACCCGCCAACGAGATCACGATGAGGGCTGTCACGCCATATTGGATACCGATGATTTTGTGATCATACGAAACACTAAGGTATTTCGCCCATCCCTGCAAACGCGGGTCGGTTTCCGGGAAATCGGGCGTCTCCTCGCCCAACGCCCATTTGATCCAATCGCGCATGACACCCACCATCAGCATAAAGCCAATGGTGCCAAACACTCCTGCGAGCACCCAAGCCGCTTCAGGATTCCAAACCGGCAATCCCAGCAAAGCTCGAATGCCGCTAACCAAACCCAAACCGATCAACACCCCCAAAGTCATACCGATCAGTCCGCGCACCAAGCCAATTTCAAAAAGATGAACTTTTTCCTTCATAGTCGCACTCCCTTAGCGTAAGGTCTTGATAAAGGCAATGATGTCTTGAATGCGTTCATCGCTTAAGTCTTGGCCGACATTGGCTGGCATCACATTGGGGTAGCCTTCCACAATAGCAGCGCCTGGGTTGCGGATCGACTCGATAATGTAGGCCTCATCCGCAATCACTGTCCTGCCATCGGCTAGCTTCACTTCAGAACCAAACAAACCAAGCCAGCTCGGGCCGACCAGCTTCGAACCATCCAAAGAGTGACACGATAGACAACCATATTGATTCGACCACTTGCGCCCGCGTTCGACCGGATCGGTCGACTCACCGGTCTGCTGAGCCACCCATACATCAAAGTCCGCTTGAGAAACCACAATCACCGGTGATTCCATATAAGCATGGCGAATCCCACACAATTCGGCACAGCGCACTTTATAGGAGCCAATTTCCGTAGGGGTAATGCGTAACGTGCGCACAAATTCCTCACCGCCGGGCAGCAAGTCCTGCTTGACGCGAAATTCGGGCACCCAGAAGGAGTGAATGACATCTTGGGAAGTTAAGTAAAGAACCACCTGTTTGTTTACCGGCAATACAAGTTCATTTGAAACGATTCCATAGCGGGGATATTCAAACCGCCATGTCCATTGCATCCCGATGACATCCACTTCTAATGCCTTGGGGTCAGGACGTTCAACCTCGGCAAGCGATCGGGCGCCCAAAAAAGACAAGCCTAAGACGATAATCAATGGAATGGTTGTCCAAGTTACCTCCAGCTTTGTGTTGCCTTCGATATGGCGCGCATCGCTTTCATCTCCCTTGCGACGGCGAAACACGACAATGCTGTACAGCATGAACACAACGATTAGGGAAAACAAGAAAGCAATGGCAAAGAACATTAATCGAAACAGTTGATCGATCGGCTGCGCCTGAGTGCTAGCGGCAACCGGCAGCAGGCGCACTTGTCCTGCGCCTAAGATCAGCAACACCGTCAAGACAACAACCAAAAATCCTGCTACAACGAAATGCTTCATACGGTTACTCCTTGATGAATTGTTTCGTTTATCAACCCCAGCCGAACTCACTTTTAACTTGGTACTCGCCTCTTGCCATCCCTCAAACCATTCCTCAAATTGAGAGAGGGGCAACTCGCGTCGATCATAGAGCATAGCACTTTCCGGATTGGATAAAGAAACCAGGATAATGCGTTTCTGTCCGCCTCCACCCACAAATCGCCGCAGGAAATCCTCCTGGTTTAGCTGATCATCGTCGTAATCGACGATCACCAAATCCACTTCGTGCTTTTCCAAAACCTCAATGGCGCTCTCAAAGTTGGTGACTTCTGCGACGATCTCGACTTTTACCCCAAGTTTTTTCTTAAATAAGCTCATCAAACCATGTCGAAAGAGGGCATGGTTTGAAGCAATGAGAACCCTTACTGTTGAGCGACTGAAATTGCGAAACATACCCAGAATCCTGCTCAAGTTTCAACCCTAATGTATCAAACAAGGGTCGGTTTGTCATACACCCCTAACCGATAAACGAGGGATTGTCTGGTAACACAGAGGGGTGATTTTGTCATCACCCCTCTGATAGAGCCTAGTACTCAGCGGCGCTGATCAAACCCAGCTGCACCGCTTTACGGGTTGCTTCCACCCGATTTGACGCTTCAAGCTTTTCAAGAATATGCCGGACGTGCGTCTTTACAGTATTTTCGGAGATAAACAGTTCATTCGAGATTTGAGCCGTCGTTAGGCCGCGTGCTAAACAAGAGAGCACTTCAATTTCCCGGGCACTCAACCCAATTTCTTGTTGGGGCGTCTTGCCACTAGCTACTGCGCTCATCACTTGCTTGGTCACCTCTGGAGAAAGCACCCCCAGGCCGCGGTGCACTTGGTCGATCGCCTTTCTTAAATCTTCGGGAGAAGCATTCTTGAGGATATACCCATCTGCCCCAGCTGAGATGGCACTAAGCAGGTCTTCGTCCGACTTAGAAATCGTCAACATGATAATACGACACGATTCATGTCCTTTGAGTGCGCGCACGGTTTCTACGCCGCCCATCACCGGCATATTGACATCCATCAAGACAATATCCGGTTTGGTTTGTCGGACGACATCCAGAGCTTCGCGCCCGTTTGCAGCCTCCCCGACCACCTGAAACTCCCCCATTTCGCTCAGTAAACTGATCAAGCCAGATCGAAACAAAGCATGATCATCAACGACCACAATGCGGATCATGTTTGCCAACTCCTCTCCAATTGCGATAGCGGCAATCGAATTTGCACCGTTGCTCCTTGATTGGGTTGACTGATGATTTGGAGTTCGGCGCCGATCAATTCCGCGCGCTCCTGCATACCCCGTAAACCATACTGGGAATGCGGTCTGACTTCTTCTGGACGGAAGCCCACGCCATCATCGCGCACCTCCAAAATCAGCCACTCGCCTTTCACGGCTGTATGCACCTGTACCCGATGGGCATGGGCATGTTTACGAACATTACTCAGTGACTCTTGGATGATGCGCACTAGCTGGGCGTTAATCTCGACCGGCAAACGCAAGTCAGGTGGGTCAACCTCGCACTCGCAGGGAATTCCGCTGGTCTCACGAAACTCATCCAGAGTTTCCTGTAAAAGTTCAGCGAGCGGAGCATCATAGATCGAAATGCGCAATTGATCAATCGCATGGCGCGCTTCAATGTAAGCATCGCTGATTGCCTCATGTAATAACTGCGTGGTCTGATCGGCGCGTTCTATCTCTCCCTGCTCCAAATAAGCCCGAAGCTGGGAAATTTTTAGCTTCAAGAAACCTAAGGTTTGGGCAAGCCCATCGTGGATTTCGCGCGCGAGCCGAATGCGCTCCTGTAAGATTGCCTTGATCTCAACCTCAGCAAGCAAGTTGGCGTTCTGAAGCAAGAAGGAGATTTGGGTGATGATTGCCTTGAGCATTTCCTCCTGTTTTAGAGTCAATTCTTGCGTGCTAGGCAGAACAATTTGTAACACCCCTCTCAAATCCCTACGATCAATGGGAATAGGAATGGTGACCAGAGCAACAGAAGCTTTGCTTGCCTCAAATTCTAAATCAATCGGGCTGCGGATTTTCTCCAGCTTAGTCAGGTTTTTACGAGAAATAAAAGAGTAGAAGATTGCCTTGTGTGCTTCGCTGAGTGTGCCAAAAATGAATTCTTTGATCGGTTTCTTGAGATGGGAATCCCATACAGATACGATTGCGATTTGAATGCCAAGCCCACGCGCCAACCCCCTTAATAATTCGTCAACAAAAAAGCCCACATCCAAATGCTGTTTGATCGATTCGAGTTGCAAATGGACATGGGCTTCCCGAGAACGCAATCTTGCCCCATCAAGGGCTAAGGCAGTTTGATCGCTAATCAAGCGCAGCAGGTATTCTTGTTCACGCTCCAGAGCAGCCTCACGAGGGAAAAATAGATGAAAGACACCCAACTCTTGGCTAAGGCGTTGGATGGGCACACAATACACAGGGAGCTGGTCATCACTGCCATACAGCAACGGGCATTGGTCAGCCATCAACTGGGTTCGATGACAATTGGGGCACTTCTTCCGTATGGAAGGCGAACTCAAATACTCCAGCCACTCCTTCGTTACGCCGGGGGGCAATTCACCCTTCACTCGGGTGTTCAAGGTTGCCCCTAGTTCGTCGATGAGGGTAAAGCTCGCTGCTTTCGCATTGGAAACCTCTAACATGAGTTCGAGAGCGCTATTCAAAATTTGGGCTTCATCGGTCGCAGTGGCAAACAGTTGACTAATGCGGACAATGTTTTCATACTTGGCAAAAGCCTGCTCATTCAACGCCTGGATTTGCTTTCGTAGTTCTTGGAGGTGATGGGCTTTTTGCTCCGTTTGTTGCCAAAGAAAATACAGTGTGCCAAGGCTAATCAACCCCAGCACAACCATCAACCCTTTGAGCAGAGCGGTAATAGGCAAAACAGCGACCCCTCCTCCCACAAGGATTACGGTCGCACTAACACCCATCCAGAACCAAACTGCGCTCTTCATCAACGACTCACTTCATGCAAACCTTTTCTGTTAACCTGTAGTCTCTTCCAAAACCTTCAAGATTTCTTGACTATGCCCTTCTGGCTTAACATTTTCGAAAACCCGCAGAATTTTACCATCTTTATCAATCAGGTAAGTCGTCCGAAAGACGCCGTCGTATTCCTTGCCCATGAATTTTTTGCGCCCCCAAACCCCATACAGCTCACAGATGGAATGATCTGTATCAGCAAGCAGGGTAAAGGGTAAATTGTATTTGGTTTTGAATTTTTGGTGCTTTTTGACATCATCCGGACTAATGCCAATGATCGAAACGCCGGCCTTTTCATAATCCTGATATTGATCCCGAAAACCGCAGGCTTCGGTAGTACATCCGGGGGTATCGTCTTTGGGATAGAAATATAGAACAACCACCTTGCCCCGATAATCGGATAAGCGACGCAGTTCTCCGTTTTCATCGGGCAGAGCAAAATCTGGAGCTTGGCTTCCAGCGGCTAAGGGCATAAGAACCTCCTACCAGAATTGGCTAAGTGAATCTCGATCCAACATGAGTTTGTAACATCTTGCACAAACTGCTGAGGGTATTTTACTGCATAATTCGACAATAAACATAAGATTTATATCAATTTTGCTCACTCTCCAAACGAGCAATCAATTTGCCCATCGGTTCCACATCATAGCCCGGTAGTTGTTGAATCGTCTGACGGAACTGAGGGTCGTGAAGGACATCCATTAAGGGGCTGATAAGCTCATCCTCGAAAAATTCTCTAGGAAATACCAAGTGATACTCTTCAGAGAATAAGGGAATAAAATCCAAGTCAAGGGCTTGAGCAGCCGCAGCAATGCCTAAACCACACGTAGCTCTCCCCGAAGCTACGGCGGCAGCCACGGCCAGATGGGTAAATTCCTGCGCTTCGTAACCTCGAATCATATGCGAATCAATGCCTAACTGTTTCAAGTGATAATCGAGGAGGATGCGGGTACCAGCGCCGCTCTGGCGATTGACAAAGCGCACGTCTTCTCGAGTGAGATCGGCTAGGGTTCGCAATCCTTGAGGATTACCCTTTGGCACAATCAAGCCTTGCATCCGATTGGCGAAGCCGATCACGACAACCGCTCGGTTGGGCAGGTATTGGCGGATATAGGGGAGGTTATATTGGCCCGATTCAGGGTGCAGAAGGTGGGAGCCAGCAAGGTGAGCTTCTCCTCTGCGCAAAGCGATCAGCCCTCCCAAACTCCCTACGTTTGCTGAAACCAAGCGACGCTGACGGCGCGCCAAGAATTGAGCAAGCACATCCAACCCGACATCATGCGACCCAATGGCGAGTATCGTCCTTTCAATATCCTCAATCGACCGGTACATGCGTACGGTTACCTGCTCGCCGGCTTCCAAGCCTTGAATGCCGCGTGGGACAACCACGATCCCATCCGCCTGCACCAACGAGGTAATCACCCCTGCCCCGCGCGAGAGTGGTGCCGCGCACACCCGTTCACCAACTTTGCCCACAACGACGCGCACATAATCATCATCGCCCCCTGGCGAAGTAATTTTCTTCGTGATGACAGCAGAGACGCTCGGCGGAGTGCTATGCGGCTTTCCTAACCAACGCTCCAGGATGGGCTTGACGAAAATCTCATTGGTCAAGGCAGCCGAGACGGGATAGCCCGGCACCCCTACTACCAAAACATAGGAGCGCTCGGATGTGTCATTCTCTGTGCGCTTGACCATCCCCAGCACCACCGGATGGCCGGGACGGACAGCAACGCCATGCACAAAGACATACCCTAAAGAATCGATGACTTTTGCTGTGTAATCCTCTGAGCCAGCTGACGATCCAGCGTTGACCAACACTAAGTCATGCGTTTGGGCGGCTTCAAGCACCGCCTGACGTATGCTCTCAAAGTGGTCTTTTACGATTGGGAAGCGCGTTGCTTCACCTCCAAAGGAACGAATCTGGGCTGCCAATACAATCGAGTTGAATTCGATAATTTTTCCAGCTTCCACTGCCTCGCCAATCGGGATTAATTCATCGCCGGTAGGGATAACGGCAACTTTTGGTTTACGCGCAACCCAAACCTTGGTTTGACCACTGGCAGCAATCGCCCCTAAATCAACCGCTCGCAACGTCTGCCCAGAAGGCAAAACCAATTGAGTCGCAACAATATCTTCCCCCATCGGCCGCACATGTTGCCAGGGTACCACGGCAGCGCGAATGCGAATGCGCCTCGGATGGCGAGGGTCGGCTGCCACTGTTGCGGTTTCCGTCAAGGGTTCTACATTTTCAATGGGAATCACCGCATCTGCCCAAATAGGAATTGGATCTCCCGTATCGACATACACCGCCTGCTCACCGACTTCGAGGTCAATCGGTTCCGTAACCGTCGCCCCGTTCGTGCTTCCAGCCCGCACAGCAAAGCCATCCATGGCAGCACCGTGATAATGCGGTGAGGAAATGGTTGCCCAGACCGGTTCTGCCAGAACCCGATCAAGCGCATTCTCGTCAACATTAATCTGTTCTTTTCCCAGCACCGCTCCCCAACCGTGTTGGGTTAACTCTTGCCATAGTTTTTCCTGAGCTTCATCTAACGGAATATCTTTCAAGTAAACGCTCATCTGCCTATCCTCACCTTATAAGATATTAGTCAATCGGCTCTACAAACACTTGTTCCCCTGCGGCTAAACCAGTGGCATCCGCCGCAATGCAAATCAAACCATCAGCACGCGAGAGCGCCAAGATCATGTTGCTTTTTCCAAACACCGGCTCAGCCTGAAGTCCTTGCTCTGTTTGGATCAAACGAACCGGAAGCCAATCTTCCCGGCCGGCTTGGGAGTTAAGATTGATCGTCAAGGTCGCCTCGATGCGTGGCGTAATTGGATTCCATGGCAATCCTTGCAAAAGGAACAAAATGGGTTTCACAAAATGCAAAGCAATGACATAAGCCGACATGGGATTGCCAGGCAAACCAAGGATGGGGACTCCATCACACACAGCGAAAATGGTTGGTTTCCCTGGGCGAGTGTTGATCCCATGGGCTAATACCCCCGGCGCGCCCATTTGTTGAATCACTCTCGCAGTATAGTCCCTGGCGCTGACCGATGAACCGGCCGTGATCAAAATCATGTCACAACGAGGCTTTAGATCGCTTAATGCTTGCCGTAAAGCCTCTTCTTGATCCGGCAGGATACCATACGGAATCGCTTCACCACTACATTGCCGAACCAGGGCTGATAAGGTATAGGTATTGACATCTCGAACCTGCCCAATTTGGATCGTTTGCTCCGGCGGAATCACTTCATCACCGCTGGAAACAATGCCTACTTTAGGTTTCCTGACCACTTCTACTTGGGTAATCCCTAAAGCCAATAATCCACCCACTTCGACCGCTCGAATGCGTTTATGAAGTGGCAAAACAATTTCTCCTTCCTTGACCTCTTCACCGAGCCGAATTGTATTTTCCCAAGCGGAAACAGCTCGATACACTTCAATTTCGCCGTCTGCGATCCGTTGCGTTTGTTCGATCATCACAACCGCGTTCGCATTGGAAGGGAGCATCCCCCCAGTGTGAATCAGCGCCGCCTCCATGGCTGCAAGCGCCAGGGTCGTTTGTTTTCCCATTGGAATCTCGCCCACCACCCGGAAATAGGCTGGCAGGCTTTCGCTTGCCCCAAAGGTGTCTTCTGCCCGCACAGCATAGCCATCAACGGTAGCTCGATGGAACATCGGTAAAGGATGAGGAGCACGAACTTCTTGAGCACTCACTCGACCAACTGCTTCTCTGGTTGGAATCGTTTCTGATGATAGGCGTACATGCGGAGAAAGCGCCTCCAACATCCTTTGCCGCGCTTCTTGGGGAGTCAACAAAGTTAAGAATTCAGGCATAGCAATCTCCTTCTTATCAACGAATCCAAAATGAATAAGCATATAGATAGATAACCAATCCATACAAAGCCGCCCCGCCCCAAACCAACCCCCGCCAATTAGGCTTCACCCCTTGGGCAATGCGTCGCATCGTCCATATCTGCCAGGATCCAACCAACAACGCTGTCATCGGAGGCATTCCGACCGATAGTGGCACCCCCAGCACATTTCCAAAGGCAATCAGAACAAAGGCAAACAAGATCAACAGATTATGCAGAGCCATCCCATTTTGCCAACCAATACGCACCATCAGAGTTGGATTCTTCAAACTTAGATCGCTGGCATACGTTGACAATTGATAGCTCAGAATCATGGTCATGCGCAACGCCATAATCGGTAAGGTGATCATCGGCAGAAGACGATGGGTTTCTCCCGTTTGGAGGAGAAAGGCAAACCAAGGGATCAGCACTGCCATTCCAAAGCTCAAGACAATTTCCCGAAACCGCTCAACTTCAACCATGCGAATGACTTTTGCGCCAACCAACGTTACCAAAATCCCCACGATGGTTACCCATACCACTTCCAACGTAAACAGACCATTGGCGATCATCAGCACGGTTATCGAAGCTAAGCTAGCAAAGGCTGCAATAGCCAGGAAAAACTCAACAGAAAAGGGAGACGGCTTTGGCTGGCCGTTGTTTTTGAACGCTTGCGTTTTCGAGAAATTTTTGAAAAGGAGGAGCCCCCCAAACTGCAAGCAAACCATCCAGCCAATGCCAACCCAAACGCGATCCCAAAAGATGGTTGTACCAAGATATTTTGCTATTCCCAAACCCAGTCCGTACAGCAGAAAACTTTCAACGAAGAGCGCAACAGTGATCCATCTTTGGTTCATGCTAGGCTCCGTTGAGAACGCTCTTTATTGCCAGGCGACAAGGTTCTTGAATCGATTGCTTGACAGGAATCCAAAACTCGACTTTTCTTCTCCACATGCTGATGATGATACCACGACTTGCAACAGCCAATAGTTTTCAGAATGCAAAATGGGGTCTCACATTTTCCAAGCAGGTTTTTTTAGGGAAGACCTCCACACCACGACCCTACAAAAAGCCTATCCAAGCCCTGAAGCGAAACGAGAACCTTAAGCAACAGAGCTCGCTCGTGGGTTGTCTGCGCTGGCGAAGCCCTTGATCAACGCTGCCTGTTTTTCCCTCAGAGTCTAGGCGTTGGGAAACTCAGCAAATCCAATCGCTACTTCTTGAAATAATTGGAGATAAAGAACCACACATTGGCTGGCCGCTCAGCTAGACGGCGGGTGAAATAGGGATACCATTCGCTGCCAAACGGCACATACACCCTCACCGGGTAACCTTGCTCAGCCAAACTAGCCTGCAAGTCGCGCCGAATGCCGTACAGCATTTGAAATTCGAGCGCTTTTTTCGGCAACCCAATTTGCTTGGCATATTCCAACGCAAAGCGAATCCGTTTCTCATCATGGGTCGCCAAAGCCGGTATCGGCGGAACTCGACCGTCTTCGCTGAGTTCGGGTGAGCCAACTTCAAAAGCCCGCTCTAGCAGGATTTGGGCAACCCGATCATAATTCGCATCGACATCTCGTTTTTTCGGATAGGCAATGTGCGGCGATTCTTTATAAGCCCCCTTACAAAGACGGATACGAGCAGGAATTTGCATTAACTTATTTACATCTTCTACAGTTCGATACAAATAGGATTGAATCACCAAACCGACATTGTGAAAACCACGTCCGTTGCGCATTTCGTAAAAGAGCGCCAAGGTATCATCCACACAAGTTGCATCTTCCATATCAATGCGAATAAAATTATTCCGTTGTTTCGCATGTTCTAGGATGCGGGCTAAATTGTCTGAACAGAGGTTCAAATCAACTTTCAAGCCGATCTGAGTTAATTTAATCGAAACATTCGAGCGGACATTCTCCGCTTCGATTGCATCCAAAATTTGCAAAATTCCTTGCGTGGCTTTTTCAGCATCTTCGGCGGTTGTGGTGTGTTCGCCTAATTGGTCAAGAGTCGCTTGGATTCCATTTGCGTTCAACTTTTTTACAACCGAGAGGCCATCTTCAAGTTTCTCTCCGGCGACAAAGCGGCTAGCGGCCTGCCAAGCAATGCGCCAATGGGTAACCACTCGTCTTGCCCAAGCTGCTTTAGATAGATAGATGAACAAAGCACGCAGCATTTCATGCTTCCTTTCTTACATCCCAGATAGTTGAAATCTCCGTGAATCAATCCAGCTCGAAACGTCGGCTTGGTTTGCTTGCCCCCAAAGAATCACCACTCGGCATTTGCTCCCAAAATCGCTTTCTTTTGGGTTGTCCATAAGCTCAACTCTGTTTCGATTCTAGCATAACCTGAGGAGATGGAAAAGGGACAGGAGTAAGGCTTTTTATACGAGATTCAACCTATCCTTGCTCAACCATCTCAGCCCATTTTTGGCACGATTCTTGTAACCGGTTATAATGCATAGAAAGGGAAAAAGCAGCATGTTGATCCGCCAAGTCCAATCGGTTGATATCCGTCCTACCACGACAGCTCATTTAGCCCAAACCATGTCTCTGCTAGAGCTTTCTGCGCTCGAATTGCAAGAGAAAATCGAAGCAGAGCTTTCCACCAACCCGGCTTTAGAGCTAATTGAGGGGCGTTTCTGCCCTACGTGTCAAAGGCCTCTAATCGACACCTTGCATTGTCCGATCTGTTCACGCCCGAAAACCTTATCCAATGAAGAACCCATTGTGTTTATTTCTCCCCGAGAACAAATAACAAGCTATGCTTCGTGGGAGGATGATCAGAGAATTTCCTTTGAGGAAACGTCGGTCGAATGCGAGGAATTGCCGACCTATGTATTACGCCAGATTGCTTCCGAGTTAGAAGAAGCCGATCGGGAGATTGCAGCTCACATCCTCACCAGCCTAGACAAAGATGGACTTCTGCGGACGCCCTTGATTGAAATCGCCCTTTATCATCATGTTCCCTTGAGTCGTGTTGAGAAAGTTCAAAAAATCATCCAATACGCTGACCCATTAGGCGTTGGGTCTTCCGATCCAAGGCAAGCCTTGCTGGTTCAGTTAGATGTCCTGGCTCAAACAAGAGCTATCCCCCCGCTGGCGAAACGCGCCATCGAAGAAGGATGGGAACTTTTGCTCCACCATCAGTATGCTGAATTAGCTAGAAATTTAGGAGTTGCGGTTACCAAGATCAAAGAGATCGCAACCTTCATTGGGAAAAACCTCAACCCTTATCCGGCGCGGGCAAACTGGGGCGAAATCCATCAACCAACCGCCCCCTACCGGGAAGCGTACTATACACCCGATATTCTTATCTCGTTGCTCAATGGCGATGAAAATGCTCCGTTGGTGGTCGAGATTGTGTTTCCCATGTCAGGCAAACTGCGCGTCAATCCTCTCTTTCGCGAAGGGTTGCGCGAAGCCCCAGCGGAAAAATTAGAACAATGGCAAACGGTTTTAGAACGCGCCACCCTGCTGGTTAAGTGCATTCAACAGCGCAATCATGCAATTGTCCGCCTGATGCAAGTGCTTGTTAAGCGCCAACGGGATTTTATCCTAAAGGGAGATGCCTATCTATCCCCTCTCACCCGCGCCAGCCTAGCCCAAGAACTCGAAGTCCACGAGTCCACCATCTCCCGCGCCGTCTCTGCCAAAACTGTCCAATTGCCCAGCGGTAAAATCATCCCGCTCGCCAAATTCTTCGACCGCAGTCTGCACATCCGCACGGAACTGCAAGCCATTATCGCCAACGAATCGCAACCGCTCACCGATATGGAGCTGGTTGAAATGCTTCGGGCACGCGGCTATCAGGTCGCACGCCGAACGGTAGCAAAATATCGGGCGATGGAAGGAATCTTACCCGCTCATGTTCGTTCTAAGATGAGAAATCAGAAACTAACTCTCCCGATTGTCTAACTTTCGGTTAAGATTCAATCAATGAAAATTTCCTCACAAGTTCGCATCTTTCCCTCACTGATTGGTGGGTTGGACATAACCGATGTTGCGATAGTCCTAGATCAGATTCCCCAACCTGCCTTCCTCATTAACCCGGCTGCGGATCAAATCCTGCTAGCAAATGCCTCAGGATTAGCCCTTGCAGAGCGGACACGCCAGGAACTCCAAAATTCCTCACTCCATGCCTTCTTTCCGAATTTACCCACCACCTTAAGGAACAACGAATCCGCCTGCTTCTCATGTCAGCTCCTTACCAAAAGTGGCGATGAAATTATCGGAGCAGCTCGCTTGCAACCCTTGCCGAAACGCAACCAATGGTATCTCCTGATTTTTACCCCCGCTGAATCGTGTCCTGCCGCCGACCGTCAAATCCAAGGTGGGCAAAACCTTTGGCAAGCCTTCGAGTGGGCAAAGCTTCTGTTACTCGAAAATTCCTTCCACACCCTGATCAGCCAAGCCCTCGAAACCTTGATACAATTTTCTGCCAGCGAGAACGGTTATCTATACACAGCACACGCCAACCAAACCACCCTAGCGTGTATTAGCTCTCGAGAAACTATGGCGGTTTTTCCGCCTCAATTATCGGTCAAGGACTTGATGGAAATCTCCTCTCCATCCATTTGGACGGACATCCATCCTCCAACAACCCGCTTAGCTCAAATCGCCCAAGCACAGGGACAAAGCTACCTCATTGCCTTACCCTTAGGGGAATTAAAGGCTCGTGTGGGACTCGTCCTACTGAGCGGGACAAAGGAATATCACCCTCTGATCTCACCGGATGAGTGGGAAGTGCTAACCCAGTACCTCTCAGCCCTGATTCAGCTTTCCTTTCAAACCCGCAACCTTGAAAGGGATCTATCCGTCCAATTTCGCGAGAACAGCATTTATCGACGATTATTGAACGCCATCCAAGAAGGCGCAATTCTTTTGAAACAAGACCAATGCGTTTTGTATATGAATAGCGCAGCCGAGACAATCTTAGGCTACACCTCAGCAGAGGCTTTGGGCAAACCAATCCAAACTTTCTTAATCAGCGAACGTGATCTTTCCGCAACCTTGCAAAGCACCCTTCACGGAAGGCAACAAAACCATATCCGTTCCGTGCGCCTGTACCGCCGTTCTGGACAATCGTTTCTCGCCGACTTGCAATTGATTCCCTTGCGCGTTGACCAAAGAATCAATGGTATCGCTATTCTGATTCAAGATCGCACCGAACAAGAAACGTTGCTGAAACAATCGATGCGCATGGAACAACGAGCCGTATTAGGTGAATTTACTACTCTCTTTGCTCACGAAGCACGTAACCCGATCAATAACATTACCGCAAACTTACAATGGATGGCAATGAACCTACCCGATGATGATCCCAATCAAGCCATCATCCAACGCATTCAACAAAATTGTGAACGATTGAATGACTTGATGGACACCATCCTCACCTATAATCGCATTAGCGAAATGGTGATGGAAACCATCGACATTAAATCCCTGATGAAAAAAATCTTGGACCGACAGTCCCTGCATCTAAAACAGGCAAATATCCAATTGAACTATGAGACGAGCGAACATATCCCGACCGTCAAAGGCAATCGTCGTGCATTGGAAAGGGTATTTACCAATCTTATCGACAATGCCATGCACGCAATGAAAGAGAACGGCGGCAACCTAACGGTCAAAGTTCAGCCTACTCAGCTAAAAGATCACCAAGGAGAATGGCTCGAGATTAGCATTGCCGATAGCGGACCCGGAATCCCCGATGAATACAAAGAGAAACTCTTCAAGCAAAGTTTTACCACCAAGTCGAGCGGTACCGGCATTGGATTAATGATCTGTCATAAGATCGTACAAGCCCATAATGGCATGATTGACTACCAAAGCATTCCTGGGGGGACGGTTTTCATCATCCGTTTACCGGTCACCCCAACCCAAACCCCATCTCTATCCCGGCAGGAGTAACAATGGCATACACCGTAATCATGGTTGAAGACGAGGAAGATTTTATCAACCCGCTATTGCCTTACATTCAATCTCGCGGCTATGAAGTAAAGATTGCGCAAACTTTAAACAAGGCGCGAGAATATCTAAAACAAGGGATTGGAGACATTATCCTATTGGATATTATGCTACCGGATGGAAACGGCTTAGAGTTGCTTCACGAAACAGCCGATCTTCCTATTCGCCCCTCCGTGATCGTTGCTACCGGCAATGGAGACATCGAAACCGCCGTAGAAGCGATGAAATTAGGCGCAACCGACTTTTTGCAAAAGCCGGTTGTCTTTAGTCAACTAGAAAAAACTCTCCAACGCGCTGCGGAAAATGTAGCCCTTAGACGCGAGCTATACCTATACCGTCAGGCACAGCTCCAGAACATAGACTTTATCGTCGGTAGCTCCCCCGTGATGCGCAAACTGTACGAGCAAGCCCAACGCGCTGCTTTGGCATCGGTTTCGGTGCTGATTACTGGTGAAACCGGCACTGGCAAATCCTTGCTCGCCAAAGCGATCCATAAGATGGGACCACGAGCGAATAAACCCTTTATTCCGGTGGATTGCGGCGCTCTCCCAGCCACAGTCTTTGAATCGGAATTGTTTGGACATGAAGCCGGCGCCTTCACCTCTGCTGAGAAACGCAAACTAGGATTATTGGAAACAGCCGACGGTGGGGTGGTATTTTTAGACGAGATCTCTTCGATGACAATCGAAACCCAAGCGAAGTTATTGCGTGCGTTAGATGACCAATCCTTCCGTCGCCTTGGCGGTACGGCTGAAATCAAGGTGGACGTGCAAATCTTGGCGGCTTCGAATCGAGACTTGAAGAAAATGATCGCAGAAGGGTCATTTCGCTCTGATCTCTACTACCGCCTAAAAGTCGTCGATTTGGAAGTTCCTCCCCTGCGCGATCATAAAGAAGACATTCCAGAGTTAGTCGGCTTCTTCATCCGGAAAAACAACCCTCATCGGGGCAAGAACATTCGAGATGTTACTCAACGAGCGATGGACGCGCTCATGGCGTATGATTGGCCTGGCAACATTCGTGAGTTGGCGCACGCCATTGAACGAGCCATGATCTTCTGCGATGAGGAAGCCATCGATTTATCTCACCTCCCCTTTGATATTCAGGAACGCGTGCGCTGAAAACCTACCAGAATCGGCACAGCCATGATTTAAGGTGACCAGATTAGATAATCGTCGCGCGCACACACCTGAACGTTACTTGGAGCTGTGATACAAATGCGATAATCGATCAGGCTTCCATTCGGAGCTTGAATTGGCGGGATAACAAAAAACGATTTCCCCTGCTCATTGGTTGGCGGCATTTCAAACTCATAACGCTCGCCATTTGGCAACGATAGAAATAACTGTGGACGAATTTGACTGGCCGGCTGGTTGCCAAAGCGCACGATGACGCCAATCTCTTGCGATGTTTGGCTATCCACAAATGGTCTTGTTTCAACAATCTCTAAGGTAATCTCTTGGCTTCCTTCTCCACCAATGCTCGACGACTCGCTCGCTGAAGTTTGGTTGCCCGTTTGGGAGTCGGACTGCGCCCCTGCCCCATACTCACCCGAAAAAAACAGAGAAGCGTATTCAAAACCCAGTGGGCTGGGACGGATGCGGTAAATGCCTTCAATCTGTCGATCTTCGATGAGACAAACTTTCTCAAAACATTGTCGAATATTCCCCTTTTCCCATTCCAGCGGTTCGCTAATCGGCAGGCCAATCCATTCCAGCCCTCCATGAGCGTCAATGTAGTTCATAAACGAACGCAGGATATGATGCCCTTTGTCGCCGTCCAATGAGAGAAAGACTTTCGTATCATCCTCCTGATTGGCAACCATCCCTTGAGGCAAAATGCCCAATTTCTGTGGGAGGGGAAGTAAGCTAACTTCGCCCTCGGAAAGGGGTTGGATTTCGAATACGACATTTTCAAAAATAACAATTTGTTTTCCATCCATATCCTTGATGGGTGATGATAGAGCAAAACCGGTGAAATCCAAGCCTAATCTTTCAACGATGGGAAAAACTTGCGCATCGATGGGGTGGGGCGAGAACACTTGCGCCTGGAGCGGCACAGGATAAAGGCAGGCGTTGCCGCACTTCCAAGCGCCATAAGCCAGCAATTTTACCCTGCCAAATGGTTCACCTTCAGTGCGATACATCCCCAGCCCTTCAAAGTACTGTTCATATCGTTTTTGGCGTGGGTTGAAGCGCAATCCGCTCAAGGGTGAACCAATTCGTGCACTGCCGCCTAACTTCTCATACAGCGGGAGAAATTCCTGATAAACAGGAATAACGCTGTTCAGGTCTTTCGTTGCATCAATTTTCGCGGCACTTGGGCGGGGTATTAAGTTTAAGTCTAATCCAATTGGCGCAAAGCGTACTTCTGAATCACCGTTGTTATTCCCTTCACAGAACAAGAGGGCATTGACTGTGTATTGATAGACGGTATTTCCTTCCTCCAAACGGGGAGAGATTAAAGCCCCAAGCACCTCCTCACCGCCGACTTGTTGGTAAAAGGTCTCCATTTCAGGAGCTATCGGAAAGGGTTGTTGCAAAACTGGTTGAGTGCTTTGTACAGCTTGACTACACCCGGCAACCAAAGGGGCGAGTATCCATAGCCAAAAGGATAGAGTCAAGAACCTCTTCAGGTATTTTCCAATCACAAGGCAATGTTTATCCCATCGGTCTAACGTGAAAGAAATGGCAAGAAGATTCGGTAAGTTTTTTCCAGCCAATTGAAGATCGCCGGCAAATATTGAACATTTTGCCGTGTAAGCTCGTCCGTTTTCCAAATCAAAAAGCTATCCCGAATACAAAACCGTTGCTCTTGCTGATTGCGGACACAGACCCGATAGGGGATTAACGTACCGTTTTCTGCCTGAATGGGCGAGAGCTTGAGCTGTGTAGTCCCTTCCGCATTGGTTGGCGGTAAGATAAACGATTCTTCGCGTCCGCCCGGATAAGTTAAGATCAATTCAGGAGAAATGCCATTTACTGGCTGATTTCCAGAATAAATGGTCACGCCGATTTCCTGTTCACGATCTGGTGCTACAATCGGTTGGCTCTCCCAAGCATGTAAGGTAATCTGGGACATCTCAAGTGGTTGCATGGCTTCTCCCGCAGTAGGCATTTTTTGCTTACGGTATTCTTCACCCAACCGAGAGAGGCGCACCACCCGGTTGCCATAGAGATCAATCTGATCTTCGATACAGAATTTGACAAAACACTGTCTCTGGCGACCTTCACTAAGGTTATGGACTTTCGTCTGCGGAGGTCCAGAAAGTTCCAAGCCGCCATGGGCTTGGAGGTACTCCCAAAACCGCAGCGGCACGAGAAAGCCTCGATCTTGATCGACGGGCACCCATTCATACGCTAACAGGGATTGGGGAGCTTCTGGTTCATCAGATGCAATGCCTAACAACTTCGGCAAGGGTCTTAAGTCCACCTGCTCAGGATGTTCTGGGTTGAAGGTCAAGACCAAATTTTCGTAAACTTGCTCCACCAATCCATCCGATGTCAAATAGGGTTCAGAAAGGGCAAAACCGGTGAAATCAACCCCATAGCGATTGACAAATGCCGCCATTGGCTCAGCTTTGACTTTCGGCAGATCAATGCGGCTGTTATTGGGAGCTTGGAGAGGGCAACTTTGACCACATTTCCACGCTCCATAGGATAATAAATAAACTGTTTGAGTAGCATCTCCCTGAAGAAGGTAAAAACCCGCCCGCTCAAAATATTGCTCATATCGTCCGAAGCGTTCGTTGTAACGCACTTCACTTAAGGGTGGCCCAAGCACTTCTATTCCCCCCATTTCAAGATAGACTTTTTCGAATAACGGATAAATCTTTGGTGTTCGCGGGTTGCCTATCGGATCAGCCGAATCGGAAATTGGTGGGAAACCGAATTCGCGTCCAAGCGGCGATAATTGCACCTGCGCGGTCTTGCGGTCATATTCCAAGAGTACCGCCGTTGTATATTGGTAACGTTTATCTCCTTGCTCAATGACAGGAGAAATGGCTGGTCCGAGACGTTGGATGCCACCCAATTGTTCATAAAAAGCCTCGAAGCTTGGATGCAAGGGAAAAGTCCCGTTGAGCTGGGAGGGATTATTCGCCTTTTGAGCGCATGAAATACAGAGCAAAATCATGATGAAGGTTATGTAGCGAAGTCGGATTTGTCTGTTTGCTCTCATTCAGGTCGCCTAAAGTTGGAGAAGCTCGCGCCCCAGCACCTTTTCATTATAACATAACCTGCACATCTGGTTACTGTTGCTCGTGTTCATGCCATATATAGGGTTTGAACTGGTACAGTTCTTGCATGATTCAAAATCAACAACCAAAACCAGTGAATCCTTTCCCATCTCGACAGACGGTGATGAATCCCAGAACTAAACTCGGCCTTTTTTATTTTTCAGACGATCAGCATTATCACACCAAGCAGCGCGAGAAATGGCTTGCAGAGATTGCTTCTTTAGGGGTAGGCTGGCTCATCTTGACCAACGAGAACCTCATTGCAATTCCAGAGCCTTTCATTAAGGACCTGTTCGATCACGGCCTTATCCCCATCCTACGCATGGGTAAGGTTCCAACAGACACCCCAAAGTTGCCTGCTGAGTTTGAGCTGTTAATCAAGACCTATGCAGATTGGGGCATCAAATATGTGCAAATTTTTGATCGCCCAAATCACCATGCCTTTTGGGGAGCAAAGGGTTGGGCAAACAGCAACCTGGTCGATCATTTTATCGATGTCTTCCTGCCATACGCCGAGGTTCTGGTAAAACATGGCATCCATCCCATTTTTCCATGCCTTGAGGTTGCCAAAGGTTTTTGGGATACCGCTTTTCTGAGATTAGCCTTGGAAAGCATCCAGCGGCGACAACATCAATGGTTGATCGATCACCTGATCTTATCCGCCTACGTACCGCTTTACGACCCTTTGAGGCCCTTAAATTGGGGAGCCGGCGGTCCAGAACGGTGGTCAACCAGCAAACCCTATCAAAACTCTCTTCAAACTCAAGACCAGCGTGGCTTGTATATCGCAGACTGGTACGAAACCCTTGCCAGAACGGTTTTCGGTAAAGGCTTGCCGATAGTACTGATAGATGATCCCATTCTAAAGCCACAAGGTCTCACGCAAGAACAAATCCATCAAAGAACCTACCACGCCATCCAACGATTATTCCATCCGCTTTCTGAGCAAACTATTGAGATCGACGGACTGCGCTATGAACCCTTAGCGGAAGAGATGCTCTGCCTGAGTTTTTGTGGTTTGAGTTCCCAGGAGACAGAAGAAGAACCGAGAGCTTGGTATTCACCCAACGGCGAACCCCGCCCCATCGTGAAAACAATCAAAGCCTATCTGAAACAAAGCACCCAAGCGTGCGGTCAACAGCACCGGATTCCCCATGCCCTTTTGTTGCCACAACTTGGTGCCGAACAACTTCACGAAGCCTTAGACAGACTCAAACCCTTTCTAATTCAATATCAACCAAAAATCATCTTTAATTTGCAAGAAGCCTTTGAAGCCGAAACCGTCTGGATACCCTCTGCTCTCTACCCATTGTCCGATGCAGAAAAAGCTGCCCTCAAAGATCACGCCTGCCTGCTTCAACTCATTAATCCCGATGGCACAAGGATTGCATCCTATGCCAATGAATCATCTTTGGAGGTGCTATGAACGAAACAACGATCTTCCGCCCAAATGATCCATCGGCGAATCTTGAGACTGAGTCATGGAAAATTTATCAACCGGTTATTAAAGTCATGGGTTTAGGCGGTGGTGGAGGCAATGCCATTGCGCGCATGATGGAATTCGGTGTGCATGGTGTTGATTTTATTGCTGCGAATACCGATTTTCAAGCCCTCAGCCAGAATCCGGCTCCTTATAAAATTCAACTCGGTCCGAACACGACCCGAGGCTTGGGTGCAGGCGGCAGGCCGGAAGTGGGGCGAGCAGCGGCAAAAGAAAGCGCCCGAGAGATCGCCGAAGTGTTGCAAGGGGCAGATATGGTATTCCTGACCGCTGGAATGGGGGGCGGAACCGGCACAGGGGCGATCCCGGTGGTTGCAGAAGTCGCCCGTTATCTTGGCATTGTAACCATTGCTGTAGTTACCACCCCGTTTTCGTTTGAGTTAGGCCGCCGTCAATCCAACGCCGCCGAAGGTCTTACGCTGCTCAACAAACACACACACACGCTCATTACCATCCCAAACGATCGCCTGTTGTATGTCGTCCCCAAGGGTCAACCGATCACAGTTGCGTTTCATATTGCAGACGATGTATTGCGCCAGGCGATCCAAGGAATCACCGAGCTGGTAACCCAAACCGGTTTGATCAACGTCGATTTCGCCCATGTCCGCCGCATGTTGTTGATGGGTGGCGGAGCTTTGATGTCGATGGGACAGGGCAATGGAGAGCATAAAGCTATCGATGCCATCGAGCAAGCCTTGAACCACCCCCTACTCGATGCGGTGCCTCTTGACCATGCCAGCGGATTAATTATTAACTTTTGTGGTGGGCATGATCTCACCCTGTTTGAAGTGGACGAGGCAGTTAAGTACCTCCAAAAACAGTGCAATCCAGATGTGGATATTGTCATGGGTGTCATGAATTCCGAGCGTATGTCCAATCGCGTTCAAGTAATTTTAGTCATTACCGGTATTGGCGCTACGCCTTTAGAAGAAGCCTTCGCGTTACCTCAAAAGCCCAAAGCAGCTGCGACTGTTACCGTTCAACCCCAGACGCCAACTCCGATTTCGAATCCCCGCCCGCCTGCAAAAGCGCCTGCAGCTGCATCCTTACCAGCCATTGATCCCAACAATCTAGATGTCCCTGCATTTTTACGTCGGCGTACCCGCTTCTCCGATTGAGCTATGGAAGCCAAGAAAATAAAGGAAATCATCTTACGGATTTACCAACGCTACCCGGCTCTGCGGGGAGTTTCTCCACAGGTGAGGGAGGTCTTTATTCCTGAATTAGGACAAAAAAGGATTACGCTGACCTTCCGCACCACGGCTATCACTGAGAATAACAAACGCATCCCAAAATGGATACGAGCTACCGTCAATGAACAAGGCAAAATCCTTAAAATTTCCTCTTCAAAGTGACCTTTATCCACCCTTTTTTGCCTACCCAAAGGGGCTCATGGAACAAGTTGAGATTCTATTCTGGCGCGCCTTTATCGAACTTGTTTCGCGCCTTCGTGAGCATTCACAATCACCAGTGACCTGCAGGGTGGACTCCCTAGCTGATCAGAGACCAGCAGGGTGGCAGAGATATGCTCTATTTTCCGCTTTGAGTCTCTTGGGAGGGGTACTGATCGGTTTCTTGTTTGGACATCTTTTCTGAAAGGTGTTGATT